>URPG01000001.1 GCA_900549675.1 uncultured Oscillospiraceae bacterium
TGCCGATGCGGGTTTCAGGCTTGGTGGGGCCGCCGCAGACCAGACGGTGTTCGCCCAGCTGCCATAGGTCACCGGCCTTGGAGAAGGTCGGCTGCTTCAGCTCGGCATCCACATCGAAATCGTCATCGTGGACACCTTTCTTGGTATCCTCACGGAACAGCGCCTCCAGCTCCACAGGTTCAAAGCCGGTCAGGGACACATCGAAATCAGTGCCCTGCAGGTCAGCGATCAGAAGCGCCAGTTTGTCGTTGTCCCATTCGCCGCTGATTTTATTGAGGGCCACATTCAATGCTTTTTCCTTTTCCTCGGAAAGCTCCACAACAACGCAGTCCACCTCGGTCATGCCCATGTCGATGAGAACCTTCAAACGCTGGTGACCACCGACAACACGGCCAGTGGTTTTGTTCCAGATGACCGGTTCCACATAGCCGAACTGCTCAATGGAGCGTTTCAGCTTTTCATATTCCTTGTCGCCGGGTTTCAAATCCTTACGAGGGTTATAGTCAGCAGGCAGAAGGTCTGCCGTATTCTTTTTCTCAATCAGCATACTTTTCCACCGCCTTTTTCAGTTCTTTGGTTTTATCCAAGTTCTCCCAAGAGCCTTTATAACCATTGAAGTGGCCGTAGGCAGTGGTCTCGGAGAAGTAAGGACTGCGCAGGTGCAACAGAGAAATGATTGCAGCGGGACGCAGGTCAAAGACCTCCATCACAGCCTTGCGGATAATTTCTACATCAACCTTTTCGGTGCCAAAGGTGTCAATCTCAACGGCAGTAGGTTCCGCCTTGCCGATGGCGTAGGAGATAGAAACCTGACAGCGGTCTGCCAGCCATGCGCCTACGATATTACGAGCGACAGCTCTGGCCATGTATGCGCCGCTGCGGTCAACCTTGGTAGCATCTTTGCCGGAGAAGGCACCGCCACCGTGTGCAGCAAGACCACCATAGGTGTCAACCATGAGTTTTCTGCCGGTGAGACCGGTATCCGCAGCAGGACCACCAGCTACGAAACGACCGGAAGGATTGATGAGGATTTCTACATCCTTCGGGAAGTGGTAACGGTTGAGCAGAGGATAGATGATTTCGGTGATGATTTCACGGCGAAGTTCCTCCAGACTCTTGGTGTCCTTATGCTGAACGGAAACGATGATGTTTTTCGCACGGATAGGCTTGCCATCCTGATATTCTACAGTGACCTGCGCTTTTCCGTCAGGACCGATATCACGGATGGTTCCGTCGTGCATGGCATCATCGAGACGCTTGCACAGGTCGTTGGCAAAGAGAACGGGAGTAGGCATCTTGGCCCATGTCTCGTTGGTGGCATAACCATAAACAGTGCCCTGATCACCGGCACCGATGGAAGCGAAGATATCATCGGTATCGACATCACGGGTTTCCAGCGCTTTGTTTACGCCACCGGCGATGTCGGCGCTCTGGCGATGCACATATACAAAAACAATGAACTTCAAAGGATTGTATCCGACCTTGGCAAGGGTCTGACGGACCACCAAGCGGATGTCGATTTTCTTGGAGCAGGTGATCTCGCCGCACACAAAGATTTTTCCCTTTGTCGCCATGACCTCACAGGCCACACGAGAGTAGCGGTCCTTCTTCAGGCACTCGTCCAGAATGGCGTCGGCGATGAGGTCGCATAATTTATCCGGGTGTCCAGCGCAGACACTCTCGGCAGTTTTATAAGAAATGTTCATATCAAAGTCCTTTCCTTGCCATCAGAAGGCGTTCCATCACATCATCCTGTGGAGTAGCGCCGCCGTATTCTGTGGCACAATTTTCTTTTACGATTTGGTAGATTTCCATCCAGAGCCTGTTGGTCTGGCTCATGAAGTTCTGACTCATGGCCACATAAGGCGACTGGATTGCATTGCCCGTAGTCGGATGCTTTGCCAGAAAACCAAACTCGGTGATGGCTTCCTCACATTGAATCCAACGGGCCACGCTCATGGAGTAACGCTCCAGAAGCTGCGGAGATACAAGTGCTGCGCAGCCACGCTCGTGGAGCCAGTCCCATGTCTTTTTGTAAATATCAGCTGCGACCAGCTTTTTGCCATCCTTCTGCTTAGCGGACAGGAGCTTGGATGGCTTGGGCATCGCTTGACCTTCCAAATCGACCGATTGGTTATCGAAGTCAATGACAGTCAATGTGCGTTTGCCCGGATTTCCCTCAGCGATTTTGTCAGCTAAGGGTTTCTTTTTAGCTCCGAGCGCCGCCACGGTTGGTACCGTCCTTAGCCAATTACAACACCTCCTTTTGCAGTGCCTATATACCCCGTTTGAAATTGCGAATTTGTGCGTAAGACCCCACGCCCGTTGTACGGCATAAAGGTCACAGAGATTTCGACCGCCCCTACCGGTCATGGTTGTGCCAACGATCACCTCGCTCGGCATGGATTCTGGCATGGCACGGCTTGCAAAGAGCAATCAGATTTTCTCTTGCGTGTGTGCCGCCTTCCGAAAGCGGAGTGCGATGGTGGACTTCCTCGGTAGGAACAAGCAGACCTTTCTCTTGGCACAGCTCACACAAAGGATGCAGCTGCACATAGCTGTCACGGATACGCTTCCATGCACGGCCATAACGACGGCGTACAGCAGGGTCTCTGTCGTACTTCTCGTAGCGCTTGTTCTCCAGCTTTTCATGTTCCTCACAGAACCTGCCATCCGTTAGCTTTGGACAGCCGGGAAAAGAACATGGTCGCTTCGGTTTCTTTGGCATCGGTTCACCTCCTTCAGGGCATAGAAAAAGCCCTGCGGGATTGCTCCCACAAGGCTCGTTCCTGATTTTCGCTTTTCGCTATTATAATAATATCATAGGAAGCGGGTATCATTCTATGTCTTTAGGTATCACGTTTCAGGATACCGTCGCAAATATCCAGCGCCTGATTATGGAGCTTATACAGATGGTGCATACTGTAGCCCATATCCACGGCGATGATTTCCCAAGACTGGAAGCAAAGATAGCGTTTTTCAAGCAGGGTCTGAAGCTCCGGACTTGGCACTGCTTTGATGGTGGAAGAAATCTCTTTTTTCAGATCCACCAGCTCATCAATGTCGCGGTTGATTTCAGCCTGCAGATCCACAATCTTTGCAACAGCATCGGCCATCTTGGAGGTGGCCTTGTTGGGATTGCGAGGCATACCCGTTAGCACCGAACTGGCGCTGGTAGCAAGGTCATTCAGTGCCTCAATCTGCTGAATTTTGGAATTGATACGCATATCCAGAAACTTGGCTTGCATTAAATATTCTTTTGCGTTCATACTGTACCTCCGAAAAATTTTATTCCTCGGATTGTCGTAGATTGTCATAGATTGGCTTTTACTGCATCTATCAATGCGTTCTGGGTCAGCTCCTTGCGGGAAAGGGCCTT
This sequence comes from uncultured Oscillospiraceae bacterium, assembly GCA_900549675.1. Taxonomy (GTDB): domain Bacteria; phylum Bacillota; class Clostridia; order Oscillospirales; family Acutalibacteraceae; genus Scatolibacter. The sequence continues at coordinate 3,380 of URPG01000001.1, forward strand.
TAGTATGCGCTCATCGATAGTGCCTTTTGTGATGATGTGCTGTATCACCACGGTTCTATCGGTCTGGCCCTGTCGCCACAAGCGGGCGTTGGTTTGTTGGTACAATTCCAAGGACCATGTCAGGCCGAACCAGATAAGAGTGGAACCGCCGGATTGGAGGTTCAAACCGTGACCTGCAGATGCGGGATGGATGACTGCCACCGGAATTTTGCCGTTGTTCCAGTCCTCAATGTCCTTACTGGATTTCAGTTCTCGTACCGTAAAGCGCTTTTTGATACGCTGCAGATCGTGCTTGAACCAATAGGCCACCAGCACCGGTTTCTCATTTGCGGCTTCAATCAAATCCTCCAAGGCATCCAGCTTCCGGTCGTGGAACTCCACAATGTCGCCGGTATCGGTGTAAATAGCACCGTTGGCCAGCTGCACCAGTTTTCCGGTCAGTGAAGCGGCATTGGCAGCAGTGATTTCCTCATCAGAGAGGTGCAGGACAAATTCTGCTTTTAGCTGTTCGTAGCGTTCATGCTCATTCTCGGAAAGTTGTACTTCATATTGGGAAGACACCAGTTCCGGCATCTGCAGATAATCAGTGCTTTTCATGGAAATCGTAATATCTGAAATCTGCTTGTAGATGGCTTCCTCTGCATAGGGCAGCGGCTTGTAGGAGTAGATGATTTGGCCATTGCGCTTGTCCGGCATGAAGTAGTTGTTGCGATACTGTGTAATGAACCTGCCGAGGCGCTGACCCATATCCAGCAGTCGGAACTCAGCCCATAAATCCATCAGGCCGTTGGAGCTTGGTGTTCCGGTCAGGCCGATGATGCGTTTGACCTTCGGTCGCACCTTGGATAATGCCTTGAAGCGTTTTGACTGATGGTTTTTGAAGGAGGACAGCTCATCGATGACCACCGTGTCGTAGATGAACGGCAGGTCGCTGTCCTCAATCAGCCACTGCACATTTTCACGATTGATAATGGTAATGTCAGCTCCAGCCATCAGTGCAGCTTTTCGCTCTGCCGGGGTTCCTACAGCAACAGCGAAAGTCAGATGCTTTAGGTGGGACCACTTCTTTAGCTCCGCAGGCCAAGTATCACGGGCCACTCGCAGCGGAGCGATCACCAGAATGCGATGGGCCAGAAAGCTGTCAAACAGCAGGTCGGCGATGGCAGTCAGGGAGATGACTGTTTTGCCAAGACCCATATCGAGGAGAACTGCGGACACAGGATGGGTTTCAATATAATCAATGGCGTAGGTCTGATAGTCGTGTGGTTCGAAGTTCATCCAGCATCCCTCCAATCTGTTCTGGCTTATCTATCACATAGACCTTGAATCCCAAGGAGCGCAGCAGCCGGTGTCGTGCTTCCTGCAATGGGCGTGGGCGCTTTCCGGGAGCCTTCAGTTCCACGAAGGCGATAAGGCCATCAGGTAGTAATACAAGGCGGTCGGGCATTCCTGCGAAACACGAACTTCACGGCGATGCCACCAGCCTTTTTAACCATCATGGTTAATTTCTGTTCTATGGTTTTTTCTAACATCGCTTACCTCCGTCAGCGTTAATTTTGGAAGAGTGGGTAACCTCCCTGAATGTCAATTACATAACTTCTTCTTATTCAGATTTTTTTAGTCCTTAGAGAATTTTTGTATATGACCTTAATGGAGGTTACCCACATGGTTTTGTCAGTTCAGGAAATCTTCATCAGCGCCATCATCAGCTCTCAGGCGCAGGCCCTTAAAGTAGCGCTTGTTATGGACCTTGATACGCTCAAAGCCTGCCTTCTCCAGCGCAAAGTAGAAGTCAGCCGTGCTGCGGATATACTCGTTGCAGTCCATAGAGTAGTTGCGGTATGCCTGATAAAGTGCCGAGGAGCTTTCCTTATAGGAATCATCCACCTCGCACTTGTCAGCAAGGAAATGGCCGAACCAGTCATTCTGAGTACGATATTCATCGATGGCCTTTTGGACGCAAGCGGGAACCGGAATCTGGTAGTCCAGCTCGATGACCTTTTTAGCACCTTCGATGACCCACGCCAGAATGCTTTCACCGGCATTATCAAACAGGTACTCACCGTAATTTTTGATGTCGCTCTTGCCGGTGATTTTCGCATTGAACGGGATGACGATCAGACGACGCCAGATACCATCATCGGATGCACTGACACGAGGCAGGTGGTTGGTGTACAGAACCAGCGTGTGGCAAGGCTTGAAGGAGAACGGGTCTTTATACTTTTTCTCTGCAAACACATCGTCGGTGGAGCAGAGCTGCTTGACGGTAGAGTCGTTCAGGCGGGAGCCTTCCTGCATTTCCGCTGCAATGAGCAGACGCTTTCCTTTGACCTCGGCCATTTCCGGCTTGATGTTTCTGCGGCAGCCAACGGTAAGTGTGTCAGCAGAGATATTGCCGCTGTAAAGGCCCAACACACGAGAGACCGCATTCCAGAAGGTGGACTTACCGTTTCGGCCATCGCCGTAGGCAATAATCAGCGCTTCCACATAAACCTTGCCGATAGCAGCCAGACCGCAAATCATCTGCACATAGTCAATCAGGGACTGGTCACCTTGGAAAATCAGGTCCAGACAGTCCAGCCAGATCTGCTGACCTTTCTGGCTCGGAGATACCGAGGTGATTTTAGTGATGAAGTCCTCCGGCGAATGTTCCCTTGCTCCGGCCATGCCTTTACGCAGATCGAAGGTCGCCTCCGGTGTACACAGTGCAAACGGGTCAGCATCCAAATCTCTCGGAGAAATTTCCAAGATAGGATGGGATTCACGCAGCGTAGAGGTGATGTTTTTGGAATCACGGCGCTTAATGGCAAACGCCTGATATGCCTTTGCTGCCAGAAAATCCTGATAGGCTTCCAGCTGCTGGTCGTTCATCAGCTGTTCGGCTTTGGATTTGGAGGTGCTATCCAGAATGGTCTGTGCGCCGGTGTTCTTCATTTTGGTGAGTGCTTCCACAAGGTCGTTTCCGGCTTCCTTCAACTGGCGACGGGTCAGCTCGTGGGCAACAGCCTGTGCGCCCGGTTCGGATTCCTGCCAGTAGTGGTCAGAGTAGCGGATAAAATGTGTGGCGGGAGAATAGCGCAGTTCGCTGGAGAAGTATTTTCCCAGCACCTCTGCCTGTCCGACATCGGAGTAGTCCTCCGGCTTGTAACAGGAAGGGTCGTTGTAAACCTCCGGTGCCACATATCCGTCCTGCTGGGAGAGCTTCGTATAAAAGCGCTGCGCAGAATGCCAGATTGTGGACAATTCTGCATTATCCAGAGGCGGTACACATTTGGCGGCTTCCTCTAAGAAGGTCTGATATGCCTTTTCCGTATCGCCGTACTTCTTGATGACACGACCAGCAAAGCGGCTCATGGTAGCATTACGGCTTCCTTCCGGGATAACAGAGGTGTCGAAGTTGCCCTGCGGCAGATATTCGTCGAACAGGTCCTCATTCAGAAATTCCGTCAGGTTCATGCGTCCGGGATACAGAGCGACCTCGGCGGCAGCAGTGCCGAAGAAGAAACGTGCCGCATCCAGCGCCTGCGTATCAAAATACGGGAAGATGGAATTGACAAGCTTCTTCATATCGCTGTAGAGAGCGGCGTCGGTGCAATATTCAATGGGAAACAGTACATGGAACTTAGGTCTTGCGGCCTTGCCGTTTTTCTCACGATTATGAAAACGGCTGTAGTGGATAGCGAAAGTCACTCCGGGAAATGCCTGCATCACATCTTCTGGTGTCATCCAGTCTGCAGGATTTTCAGAGTGGTCGTTGTCACAGTCCACCGGCAGACAGTCGCTGCCGATGAAATTGTCGCCATTACGGTAGCTGTTGCGGTATTCGGCGCAGACATAGTCACGGTTGATTGCGGCCTTCAGGCTGGCCTCATCCAGAATCACATGTTTGTGAGGATAGGAGCAGTTGCCCGGATTGCCGGTAACATCAGCGGAATAAATGGTGAACATTAGTCATACACCTCCTTGGACTCGTCCTCCAGCACTTTGGTGATAAACTTGAGCGCACGGATCGTGGTCTCCAGTTCGCAGTCGCCGCCGAGGAACACTTCAAATCCATTACAGCCGTGTCGGTCCACAAAGGTACGGACTTCCATGTCGGTGCTGCCGCAGTCACTGATACGGAAATAGGTGCGCCCACCGTGGCCGCTGTCGCCACCCATATAGCCGGTAGTACCAGCTTCCACTTCGAGAATGTTGGCGCTGATTACTTCACGGGTATAGGTGGAAATCTCAGTGCCGTCCGGTAGCAATTTTCTTTTTTCGATTACTTCATACATAGGGTTAAGCCTCCTTCAAATTTTCGGTGAAATAGCGTAAGCGGTAGTTCTTCCACTTGGCTCTTTCGATTTCTGCTTCCATGCCCGCTGAGATGCGACTGCCAAATACCCAGACTTCGGAGCATTTGCTCATCAGGGCATTTCCGAAGAACAGACCAAGCTGGCGTTCCTTCGGGTCCGCATCATTCAGGAACTGCGGAAATAGCAAGTGAGGTGCGATGGGAATGTATCCCTGTTCCACGGCAAAGCGGCTGTAGCGTCTGGCCGCATCCACATTGGCTTCGATGTCTCCGGCATAGGGAGAGCAGATGTATACGATAGGTCTGAACGCACGAAGAGAGCGTTCTTCTCGGTCGATGACTGACAGTGCGCCGTAGGCAGTTGGGTCAAAATATCCCTCGCTGTTGTATTTGCTGATACTCAAAACACGAATCCTCCTTTCCGGTGGGCATAGAAAAAGAGCGTCCACCTCTAATACCCTTTGGAGATGAACGCTCCGTTTTGACGAAGACTTTTTAATCTTTTTTATAAAATGGTGTGGTATATCCGTCGGCACGAAGTAACAGCCCTGTCGCCCACGGAGGAGTGCGGCCCATCTGTTCACATACAGCCTCCAGCGACATGCGTGGATCTGCTTCAATAACCACTTCGTCGTGGATATGCATGACGATACTGCAGCAACGCAGGGTCTGCATGGCATAGCAGAGGATGTCCCTTGCTGTGGCCTGCACAATGTTTTCGACAAATTTCGGGCCATAGGAATCGAGGCGTTCCCACTTCTTGGTGCTGCCGACACCTTCGTAGGTGATACATTCGCCGCCGAACTTGTTAGTGCCGACCTTCGGTTTTACATAGGCCAAGCGTCTGCCGGAAGGGAGCGTGATAAACAGCATTCCGCTTCTGCAGGAGAAGGTCAGACCGTACAGGCTGGTCGTGTGCTTATATTTCACAGCTTCCATAACAGCACGGTCCACTGCCCACCAAAATTCGACAATTTTCGGATTAGCCTGTCGCCATGCATCCACCAGCGAAGGCAGTTCATCCTCGGTAAGGCCCATTTCAATAGCGCCCATTGCCTTAAGTGCGCCGACGCTGCCGCCGTAGCCCAATGCCAATTCTGCGATTTTACCTTTCTGACGCAGGTGGCCGTTGATACCGTGTTTTTCGACAGGCACCTTAAACATCTGACTGGCAGAAGCACAGTAGATGTCGCCACCTTGTTCAAAGACCTTCTGTCGCCAGCTTTCGTCTGCGTACCATGCGATAACACGGGCCTCAATAGCGGAAAAGTCTGCTACAAGAAACTGTGCGCCATCTCTGGGAATGAAGGCAGTACGGATAAGCTGGGAGAGGGTGTCCGGGACATCTTCATACAGCAGTTCTACAGCAGAAAAGTCGCCGCAGCGGACCAGCGCACGAGCTTCGGCCAGATCCGGAAGATGGTTCTGTGGTAAATTTTGCAGCTGAATGTTACGTCCGGAGAATCGACCGGTACGATTGGCACCGTAGAACTGGAACATACCTCTGGCACGACCATCAGCGCACACGGTGTTCTGCATGGCCTGATATTTTTTAACGGAGGACTTGGCCAGCTGTTGGTGTAGCATCAGCACATCGGCCAGTTCCGGTGGAGCCTTTTTCAGAAGCTCGTTCACAGCCTTTTTATCGAGACTGTCAGTTTCCATGCCGTTGTCAGCCAGCCACTGCTTCATCTGCTGCACACTGTTTGGATTTTCCAATGCGGTCATGTGCTTCATGGAGGCAGTCAGCTTCTGACGGGACTGCGTATCCATTTCAATGGCCTGTGCCACCAGCTCCATATCCAAGCGCACACCGGTGTCATTGATTTCTTCGCTCTGGTGATATTCCTCCCAGACAGTAGCGGGTACCGGGAATTTGGCCAGACGCTGCTGGATGCCCATTTCGGTTTCTACATCTCGCAGGTTGTAGTTCTTAAAAGCGGCCCACTTATCCGGTGCATGGAACGGTCTGTTGCGGGTGCGCAGACCGTTAGATTTCGTAGGTGCGCAGGGCTGGCAGAAGTATTTAATCAGGTCTTTGCCTTCCATGAGCTTTTGCTTCTCAAGGCCCAGAACGGCACCGACACCTTCCAGTGACAGCGGCAGTCCCATCGTAGCGGCCCAGATCATGGAGCAGCGCCAGCTTTCTGGATTCAGGTAATCGCCGGTGGGATAACCTAAGAAGCGGGACAGGCAGATGCGTTCAAAGGTGGCATTGAAGGCCCATTTGATGACCTCGTCATCCTCCAGCGCCAGTAATACTTCCTTCGGGATATGTTCGCCGAAGGCAAGGTCGACCACCTGCACTGGGCCGGAGTCCACGCTATAGCCAAACAGGAGAATTTCAAAATCATCAGCCTCCACATAGCGGTACACACCGGATTTTTGCAGTGGAGCGCTGCTATAGGTTTCGATATCGATACTCAGTGTTTTCATGAATTGTCACATCCTTTCCATACCCAAACAGGGCGACAGATTGCTCCGTCGCCCTGCCGGGAAATTAGGTGATTAGTCGAGGAAATCCTCGTCTTCATCCGTGTTGAAATCGGACTCAGCGCTTGCCTTGCCGCCGAGAGGCTCACCGTCACGAATCTTCTGCAGATTGTTGAGGCCGCAGGCGATTCCCTTGTTGCCGGAGCTATTGAAGGCGTAGAAGGTAATGCTGGCACGACCGTACACACCGGAATAAACCTCGGAACGGCTCATGATAGGATTACGGTCTGCGTCCACAATGCCGGGAGCAGTAGTTGCGTTGGCGTTGATGAAGTAGGCATTGGCGTAAGCGGCATCGTCAGGTCTCTCCAAATCGCCGTCACGAAGAGGAGTCTTCAGAACGGAGAGTGCAGGGACAGTCTTACCGTTACCCTTGAGCTTGGCTTCGCCTTCCTTGTAGGCCGCTTCGATAGCAGCCTTAATCTTGGCAACGGTGCGAGTGTCGCTCTTAGGGATAATCAAGCTGATGCTGTACTTAGGAGTGCCACCGTTGATGGACTTAGGCTCCCAGACATTTGCGTAGCTCCAGCGGGTTTCAGGGCCAGTGATGACCTTCATGGGATTTACAGGTTTTACATTCTTACTCATAATCGTTTTCCTCCATAAAATCAGTTTTTGCATTATTCATGACCGGGCGTTTGTCGCTTTCCGGTACAAGTGTGGGTTTGCCCTGCGGCTTTTCGATGTAAGCGGACAGGAGCTCTTCAAAGCGGCTCTTACCGAGCATCTTCTGCATGGCAGTGATGCCGAGGAGCTTGCGCTCATACGGGTCAAAGCCAGCGCTGGTAACGGCTTGTGTTACAGCGGCCTCATCGGTGTATCTGCGATTGCTGCGGCCTTCGACCAGTTTGAAACCGGTCCAGTCCTTACCGGAGATGGCCTGCTGAAGCGCATATTCCTTGATGTCGTTCACCCAAGAGACCAGCTGATCTGCACGGGAGAGAATGACCTCGATTTCCGAATCCTCCAACAGCGGAGGCAGTTTGAAATCGTACTGTGCAAGGAGCAGATTGGCTTCGGCTCTGGCCCTGCATTCATGCTTGGCCTTACAGAAACCGCACCATTCGCCGCAGAGAAAGTTTCCGTCACCGGCGAAGGCCTGCTCCGCAGTCGGCTTCAGGACTTCTTCGGCCCAGTGGTACAGGTCGTCTTTGGACATTTCAAAGGTGGATACATTCTGGCGTCTTGGCTGGTACACGGTCATTGCGACATTGTCGATGTCGTAAATTGCGTCGAACAGCTCCAGTGCGCCGAGAGCGTAGCACATCATCTGGGGATTGTTATCCGCTTCGACCAAAACGCCAAGGCCATGCTTGTAGTCAATGACACGGAGCGTTCCGTCTGAAATGATGATGGCATCTGACGTTCCGAAGCCCTGTTCTACCCAGCGGGAGAAATCGACACGCTGTTCAATAAGGACCACAGGGTCGGCGCAGGTTTCCTTGGCGGCTTCCACCAGTTCCAAGATGTAGGCTGCGTATCCGTTGGCGCAGTCCTCCATTTCTTCGCTGTACCAAGTCAGGTGTTCCGACGGGTCAACAGCACCCATGCCCAGCGCCTTGCGGAGCTTGTATTCACAGAGGCTGTGTGCGTCGGTACCTTCAGCGGCATAGTCGGAACCTTTGTCCTCGTAGGTTTCGCAGAGCCTTGCCGAAGGCGGGCAGTTGAGCCAGCGGTGCGAAGAGGACGCTGACAGGATGGCGTGTGCTTTAGGTGGCATTTCCAATCACCTCCGCATCACGAACCAGCGCTTCATAATTTGCTGGGTCCACCTGAGAGAGCTTGCTGGCACCGTATTTCTGGAGCAGCTCACGGACGCCTGCTGTGTGACCGGCACGGGATTTCTCGGAAAGAACTGCTCGTACCTGTTCCAGCGTCAAGGCTGGCTTCGGGGCCGGAGCTTTCTTTTCCGGTTGTTCCTCGGCTGCGGTGCCGGAGAACATCTCGGCCAGATAGTTGGCTACATCAGTAATGGCAGCGGCAGCACTGCGCAGCTCTTCGATGGTCATAGCCATGTCGCTCATTTTGCTCATGATGTTTTCCTCCTTCCTCGGATTGTCTTGCGGCAAGAATGCTGAGTCGTCTTGCCATTCGTGCGGATACCTGACTGATAGCAATGAGGATTTCAATTACCTCGGCATCGGTATCCACGGTGCGGCTGTGGGCCTGAGTCATTTCGTTCACCTCCTGTTCGTGGTGGAGCAGCTTGTTTTCTGCTCCTTACACTCCCTTTTGGAGATGAGCGATGCCGTTTGACGAAAGATGAAGAAAAATTTTTGAAAAAAGTTCTGACCGCCGGTTGTCCCAGCGGCCAGAGTGGATGTACTACATATTAGAAGAAGTCAGGATATTCCTTCTCTAACTGTTTCTTGGCAGCTTTGATGCGGGACAGGAAGGTAGTACGAGGAATACCGATGGATTTGGCGATAGCTTCATCGGAAAGGCCCTGCATACGCAGCTTTCCAATAACAGCGGCTTCCGGCATCAGGTCAGCGAGGCGCTTGAACAGCTGCTCCAAAACAATACGGTCAGCAGCAAGTTCGGAAACGGCCACGCTATCATCAGCGATGGTATCCATTAGAATCAGGTCATCGTCTTCCTCTCCGATAGGAGAATCCAGCGATGCGATAACGTCTGCGTTGCGATATTCGCAGGTCAAGCAGTCGGCATCACAGACCCACCATTTATTACGAGGACAGCAGCAGAGGCCACGGTCCTGCATTCTGTGACGGTAGGTGTCATGGAAGCGGGTATGTTCCTGATAGACTTCTTCGGGTACTTCCTGCCAGCGGCGCTGGCTGCGGATGTAGATACGACGGGTGTTGTTTTGACTTTGATTTGTATTCTTTGACATAATAAGTTCCTCCGTTTGTCGATGTCTCGAAACGGAGGAACTCTGGTACAGCTGCAAAAAGGCGCAATGAAAGAACCGCAGTCCTGACGGAATTACTCCGTTCCGGATTGCAGCGGCCTGCTCACAAGGCAGCTGTTATTATTAAGTTGTTGTTTTATACTGTTGAGCCATCGTTGATCGGGCGATGCAGGATAATCCAAGAAAGCTTTTGCCTTCTGAAAATATTGTACCTGCAATAAAATAGTAAGTAAATTTCTGCTATTTCAGCTTACTAAAATGCGACTTTGAAATATTGCAATTATTGTAATAATTATATTTTTGGTGTATAATATAAGTGCGCTTACTTTATCAATTACTATCAACGGACAACTATACAGTTCAGCATAAAAGCTTTAAGTAGTAGGAGGCAAAAATGTCTACTTTAGAAAACAGTAATTTTTTTGATGGTGACTATTTTTCTTATGAAAGTAATCCTTGTTTTTGTGGGGTTGATATAACTAATATTTCTCCGGGAGTAGTCGAACATCGCTTAAAGATTCAATCTCAAAAAGATGTAAAGGTATATTTTGCTTTTGGTGGGGAGGCAGGTTTGTGCCGTACTACCGAGAACGGCTCAGTTCGACAAGAAAACTTATTAAAAGAACTTGTGTCGTTGCCAGATAATGACATCCAAGCAATGATTAACTTTTTTGAAACAAATGGTTTCTTTTTTAAGGTTGGAGATGCAAATTTTGAGTCATTAGGTCTCGAAGACGTGATCGGGATTATTAATAGGCTAAAGGCGACTGTCGCATTAATGAATGAAATTGAATCTCCTGAAATTGATTATGAAAGAATGGTTTCGCTGACTTTATATTTACTTTTAAGTCAGCAAATATCTATTGAATTGTCGACTTTGCCTCGGCCGTATGTTTCTTGCAAACATTTTTTGTCCAATGAAATAGATAAAGCCTCACAGCTGCCAGAAATCGATGGACAGCAGGAGGCTTTTCAAAAGGATACGTATACAATTCGTGATTCTATCTATGGCTCATATGAATTGGATATCGAAGAATATAACGATGTCGTTTCAGGAAATATATATGCGAATCGATATCCGGGGTATTTAGATATGCGGTATAAAGCTATCGTATATCTATACCGTAATGGCGCAAATCTCTCCAAGAATAGACGATATGTAATAGATTTCCTGTTTCATTTTATGAGGGACATTGGTGTTATTGGAGATGTATCTTTTGAGAAAGGCATTGAATATTATTCAGACGTTCCTCAAACTACACTGTTAGATGAAAAAATGAAAAATAGCGCTGTTACTGTCGCTAAAATTGTTTTAAACGAAGAAATGAACCATAATCTTTCTGGTATTTCACCAAGATACAGCGTTCTAAAAATGGGTCCTACTTGGAGAGTTCCAAATTTGATTTCTGCTTTGTATTTTTCTGTGTTCTACTTGCGTCCCGGCACAGATGTTTATCGCAAGTGTGCAAATCCAGTATGCAACAATCGTTTTGTTGTTAAGACTACAAACGGTCGCAAAAAATACTGTTGCTCTAATTGCAGAAACGCAACAGCTCAGAGAAACCACCGAAAAAAGGTGAAAGCTAATAAAATATGATGAAACCAGAGTTAAATATAAGCAAATATCAGCAAACATCTTGAAAATCCGACGCCGTTGTGGTATAGTATAAAATGGATTTTTATAGCAATGACATTTAGTGAGGTGTTCAGGATGACTAAAAACGAAAATGATAACTATATTAGCATTGATGAAGCCGCAGAGTATTTAGGCATAAAGACAGTTACGCTTCGCAACTGGATAAAAAAAGAAATGGTCCCAGCACACAAGGTTGGAAAGCTGTGGAAATTTAAGCGTTCCGAGCTGGATGAATGGGTCAAAAGCGGAAAGAGCGCAATTAATTAGAAATGAGGTTAAAACTACATGGACTACAATAGATTGCCAGATTTTTATGCTGCTCTTGACGCCAAATATAATGTAACGAACAACGAGTTGAATAGTGCTACATACACAAATGTTGATTGTAACTTTGTTTACAGCGCTAAGTATGCTCGACATAGATGGTTTAATTATAAGGAAGGCTTCTCGCCTATTCTGGTCGAGAAAATCTTCAATGAATACAAACTGAACAAATCTTCCATTGTCTGTGATCCATTCTGTGGAGCCGGAACTACTGTTGCTGTCGCAAAGGCCAAAGGAATGAAGTCTATTGGTTTTGAAGTTAATCCTTTTGCAGCATTTATTACAAAGGTTAAAACTGAGGATTATAGCAAGGATGATATGGAGGAATTCGAAAAACTCCTGCAGGAGTTATCGACTATTGAGATTGCAACCAGTATTGAGTTTCCTGAAAATGAGTATTTGTGTCGTATATTTGAATCTGAAATGTTGTTGGCACAGCTCAACATAAGAAAGTACATCAATGAATTACCAGAGAGTAAGCCGAAGGAATTATTGTTTTTTGCTTGGATTTGCACTCTTGAAGAATGTGCACTATACAGAAAAGCAGGCAATGGATTAAAAGTAAAGAGACGTCCGCCAACTTATGCTAAGGGCTGTGCATTCAAGTTCGCAATGGAGTGTATTTCGAAGAAAGCAGCTTCTATGATTGAAGATTTTTCGATTGAAGATAACGGTCCAATTCCACAAGTGTATGTGGAAAGCGTTACAACGATGGAGAAAAATGTAGCAAAGAACACCGTAGATTTAGTTCTTTTTTCGCCGCCGTATGCAAATTGCTTTGACTATACGAAGATTTATTATTTGGAGCTTTGGTTTGCGGGTTTTGTAAACTCTACAAGTGATCAAAAAAATATCCGTATGAAATCTTTGAGATCACATTGTCATGCTACGTGGCCGGAACGATATACCAGTTTCAATTTGCCAGAGCTGAACGATCAAATAATTCCGTTGTTGCGTCAGCAAAAGCTGTGGACAAACAGAATACCGGACATGCTTAACGGCTATTTTGCAGACATGGAGGAAGCGCTTCGACAGATATATGATTCTCTGAAGCGTGGCGGACATTGCGCAATTGTTGTTAGCAATTCTGCGTATGCTGGCATTGTGATTCCGACAGATGTATTTTTGGCAATGATCGCTGAAAAAATAGGATTTAAAGTTCAGGAAATCGCAGTGGAAAGGCTTATTATCACAAGCTCACAGCAATATAAAAAGACTGAACATGTACGAAAATACTTGCGTGAGAGCATAGTGAAATTAGAGAAATGAGGTTTCCAGAATGGAAGTAATTAAATTGGATGATTTCCCAATCAATCCGATTCAGGATCAGATATACGAAATCATCCCTGACAAGGCTAAAATTGTAGCCTCAACCAATAGATTGTTTAACAAATACCCGACGAGGTATATTTCTGCTGTGCCTCGTTTTGCAATTAACGCATATTCAAAGGCTGGAGAGACTGTGCTGGACCCATTTTGCGGATCAGGAACTACTGCGATAGAAGCGATGCTTTTGGGCAGAAATGCTATGTCGATTGATATTGACCCATTTGCCCGATTACTCATCAAAGTGAAAACTACAGTTTACTCCAAGGAAGATATTGATTTTCTCGATGAGGTTGTAAGGAAAATAAAGGAGATGTCTCCCGACGAGAGTTTTCAGTACCCGATTCCCGGTATTCCTAATATCGAGAAATGGTTTTGTGATAAATCAATTCTGTGGCTTTCGTTCTTTAAGCATACAATCGATAAACTTGCAGCAGACAACCAGAATGTCAAGGATTATTTATATGTTGTCCTTTCTGGAATTATTCGAAAGGTTTCGAATGCTGATGAGGTTTCTCCAAAACCGTATATATCCACAAAATACCCTAAGACACCTGCTGACCCTTCAGAGCTGTTCTTTAAAGTAGAGGATATGTATAGAGAGGCTATTATTGGCTTTTCCGAGACAGTTGCACCACTCCACTGTAATAGCACCATTTTAGAGAGCAATGATGCAAGAACAATTGATGCAGAAAACACTATCGATTTGGCAGTAACCTCTCCGCCATATATTAATGCTTATGACTACGTGCGTAGCTTGCGTTTTGAAGATATGTGGCTTGGTTTGGCATCGGATGAAGAATTGAAAAAAAGCAAGCAGTCGTATATTGGGACAGAAATTTCAAAATCTTTTTACGATAAATACCACTATGCTTTGCAATCAGAAACACTTGTCCCGATTGTGGAAAAAATCACTGAAGTTGATGAAAAACGTGCTGCCATTGTAAATACCTACTTCGAGGATATGGCAAAAAATATATGCTCACAAAACGTGGTGAAATAGCTCCGGCCAATAAAGATAAAGACTTCATTATTGACTTATCCGATTTAGGCAAATATTTAATGGCTTGGCAATCTCAACGTCCTAATATTTCATATAGCGAGTCCAAAATATTTGATAAATACTTCGAACAGATATTCAAGAAAGATTATCATCCTGATAATATTCAAGCATTAAATAAGCTTAATCATGCGGTTTTACAGCGTTGGGTAAAGGAAAACCCCTTGGGGTTGAATGAAAGCCTATTAGCAATGAAGTCCTATGCTCCATATCATCATATGTACGCAGTTTCGTTATGCTTCTGCATAGCAAGCAATATGCCGGAGAGCGTACCAAACCCTGCAATTGCTTTGGCACAAATCGAACAAAAAGGTCTTTACGATGAAATAGTTGATATGGCAGGCAGTTGCTTAAATACAGCGTTAGAAACCGCAGCTAATGAGCCACAACTGCCAAACCGTGTATTTAGTCCTCAAAACTGGATAAAAACAAAGACCTGTCTTGCAGGTATCAGAGCAGCTATTCGAGCTTATTTAAGTATGTTACCTTCCGCCTGGAGGAAAGGAACTCTCTCAAAAGTATAAAGCTGCGTTAGCACTACCTCCCGAATTTTTTGAAGAAAGATGGTCAGCAGATTAATCATCATTAGAGCAAATTGGTATGGTATCTTATAAATCCTAAAACAGGGGCTTATACCAACTAATAACCAGCCCCTGTTATAACAAAAAACTTTAGATCATTTAGCCATAGTTAAATATTGTCCTAACGGTCTTAGAACATAAAATCTAACTCCATCTTTTTGGATGAACTCAATAGTTCGATAAAATGCTATCGGAGAGCGTTACTTGCATGATGTGGCTTTTGGCCAATACACTCTTGAAACCAATTAAAATTAGTGACTCCATGGAGCTATATTGGTTGTAATATTGAATTCAGGTTAAAGTCACCTATTTTAATATCGTCTATTATATCCCCCAAATGGGAACTATTAAATTTTGGCTGTCAAACGCTGACAGCCTATCCGTTGTGCAAAGTACTGCCCCTGTACCACGCTCCAGAGAAGCCTTATCAATGACTCCGAATACTCGGGTGAGTTGGCTTTGAGGCGTGGCTGTTTTTTTGATTTCCATAGGGTACAGCTTACCGCTGTCTTCCAGCAGAATATCTATCTCTTTAGTATCCTTATCCCGGTAGTAATAAATAAAGGCTTCCCGGCCGCAGTTCTGATAGCTCTTTACAATCTCGGACACCACAAAATTTTCAAGAATTGCACCGCTCATTGCACCATTCATCAGCGTGTCACTATCGCTCCATTTGGTCAGGTATGCCACCAAGCCACAGTCGTAGAAATAAAGTTTTGGTTTCGTCACCATGCGCTTAAGCATATTGTTGGAATATGGGTGGAGATAAAATACAATTCCCAGCCTCTCCAAAATCCCAAGCCAGTTTTTGGCGGTAACCTGGTCAATACTGGCAGCATCAGAGATAGTCTTATAATTCACCATCTGTCCACACAGAGCGGCGGCCGATGTGATAAAATCCATAAATTTAAGTGAATCAATGGCACCAGATATTTCTTTTACATCCCGGTCAATATATGTGCTGATATAACTGGAATAAACCGCCCGGTAATCGCTGTACTGTCCGCTGATGAGAGCAGGCATCCCACCTCTGAAAATACGCTCATAAAGTGCAGGAGTATCAACAGGAGTCCGCTCTTTTATCCGCTGCGACAGCTGTTCTAAATTCAGCACAAAAGGTGCTGAAGCAGCACCGTAGATTTCAGCCTGTGACATAGGAGCCATATGGAGCAGGCAAACGCGCCCAGCCAGAGATTCCTGTATTCCCTCCATTAATTTGAACACCTGTGAACCTGTCAGCC
Source organism: uncultured Oscillospiraceae bacterium (assembly GCA_900549675.1). Classification (GTDB taxonomy): domain Bacteria; phylum Bacillota; class Clostridia; order Oscillospirales; family Acutalibacteraceae; genus Scatolibacter. The sequence continues at coordinate 19,210 of URPG01000001.1, forward strand.
AAAAATCACCGGCACGATGGTTTTGGTCAACATGTATTTTTATATAGGAAAACAGCTCCGGTGCATACTGCACTTCATCGATAAACACCGGTGGCTTATGAATTTGCAAGAACATCTTCGGATCATTCTTTGCCATTTGGCGCTCTGTCAAATCGTCCAGTGTAACATACTCCCGTCCTATGTTCTCCTCTGCAGCCAGCTTTTGCAGCATGGTGGTTTTTCCGACCTGCCTCGGACCGGTAAGCAGCAAAGCAGGAAATTCTTTGGAAAGGCGGAGAAAGGTATCCTCCATTACTCTGTGTATATAATTCATAAAATCACCTCTTCGTCTAAAATTGTTATTTACTATATTATAGCCGACACCTTATACAAGGTCAATGTATTTTCGGCTATTATTTATATTAAATATATTTTAGACGAAATCATGAGGATATATACCATTGAAAAAGGAGTTCCCAGCATTTCGATGCTGAGAGCCCCTTTCTCTATTTCGGTTGGTCAGGCATTTTATCCTTGTAAATAAATCTCCGCAAACAACTTGCTCGCTAGCTTAAAGCCTTCTATAAACGCCTGGGTTTCATCAAGAGAACACAGATGCATGTTTTCAGAAATGAAATCCTCCAGCAACACCTTCATCTCCGGGCACAGTTTGCTTTCAAGTTCCTCATAGGCTTGTGTAGCCAACTGATTTGCTTCAGCGTATCCATCTATCGACGGATGTATATTTTCACTTGGGTATAAATTTCCATAATATAACTGCTCAAGTATTTTCTTCATTTGCAACACCTCCTTATCAAACGTAAATAAGCTTATGGCAAACCACTTCGTCAGCTATCATCTGTGCTGTTGAATAAGCGGAAGCCCGTGTCCAAAAATCATCTTCCGCTAAAGAATGTTGCGAAATATAAAATTGATGTATTTGCTCTGAAAGCTGGAAAGCCAAAGTCTCTATGCACTCACAATGTTCAGCTAGTTTTCCTGTAATCAGCAATTCTCGATACATCTGCGGTTTCTGGCTGTGCAAATATTCCAATCTCAGTTTACCGTATTTACCCAATGTCTCAATCCGATCTGCATCTTCAATCACGATATTCGGATACAATAATCCATTACGCTCTATGTAATCAAAGGTCATTGTCCCAATCCTCCTTTAATGCTTCTGCTGTAAATTGTGATCCCAGCTTAAACCCGATAATGAACTTGCTAACTGCTGTTGCTCCGTTGATTTCAGACCATGCATTGCAAAAATCCAGAAATAACTGCTTTTCTTTCCCTTCCAGTAATGCAGAGAGTTTTTCCTCACGGTCAGCTATTATCTGCATTGCTTGACCATAACTTGAACTGCTGTCAAAACTCTGCGTATTGGGGTCAATATTCCCAAAATAAAATTCCTCTAAAATATTCATATTCATACCTCACTTTCTATGTTTCAGTTTCCAGACTAAAAACCCATTAATAAGGTCATTAAAAACTACCGTTCGACTTCTTCGATTTAACCCATCCTTGGATGCAAGAAAATCCAGCAGATACTCTTTGGGGACAATAATCATCGGCGGAAAGTGTATATACTTCAGCTTGCCATTGTTTGCCCAAGAACGAACGCTGGCAGATTGAAAGCCCGTATACCTTGCCACATCTTCTGGGAACATAGCATCCGGATAATCCGCCAAGGTTGTAAGAAGGTATTCTCGAAGCAAAGGGTATTCCTCTGGATTAACAGCAAGCCGTCTGCCAGTCGTTACTTCTTTGAAAAGCGGATAGTTGGACGGACTGTATAGTGCCGGACACTGCTCGCGGCTCTCTAAATAATCAATTACATCTGTCAGCTTAATTTTATAGCAGCGGGTTTTCTTTCCGCTATGCTGGCATGGAATTAATCCACAGGTCAACAGAAACCGTGCGGTTTGTTTACTGATATGGGCAATGATACGAAATTGCTCCTTCGTGATATATTCAGGATATTGCTTGAGCAGATGCTTGAAATCATTCATCTCCATCACCTGCCTGATCTGTGTTATGGTAACACCGTTCAATTTCAGCCATATCCTCTTTTTGTCTGCTGGATTTATTCTTAATGGTGCGGTAATATGGTGATAACAGAAAATCCAACAAGTATCTCTTGGGCACAAGGTAGAAGCGCCCGCTGCGAATTGATTTTAACTTACCGCAAAGCAACCAGTTCAGCACTCCTGATTTGGAAAATCCAGTTAAACGTATGATATCCGAAAGTTCCAGAGTATCTGGTTCTTTTCGCAGGAGTTTCTTATAATAGCTTGTCATGGTTTTAATGTACTGACTTCGGCTGCTTTGCTGGCAATATCGATTCCTCAGCATAATCAGAACATCAGTGGTTTTGATTTTATGGGTGTGAATCAGCTGGTCAACGTTCTCCTCGTAAGGGAGCACCCCGGAGCGTTCCAGCTTGTAAATTGTCTTTTTGCTCAGGTGGCAAAGTTCAGCTGCTTCTTGTTGGGTCAAATACTTTTTTCGTGTTGCCTTGATGTCGGCACAAATTTTCTCATAATTCATTTTTTAGCCTCAATATCTCTCCAAAATTTCAGCAGTAGGCAGCAAACATTGATGACAACAGGGTTTTACATCTCTCCTACATCTCTCCAACGTGCAAAAAAAGGGTCAAAATGAGGTGTTTTTAGCAAACCTGCACGGTTACTTGAACTGCAAGGAAAGGCACTGCAAAAATCCTGAATTTCAGAGCCTTTGCAGTGCCTTTATCTACCATTAAATTCTTCTGTTTTCCGTCGATTTACAGTTCTAGGTAACCGCTCGAAATCAGGTTGTCCTCACGGGCACGTGAGTTCGAATCTCACCGTCTCCGCCATGGTTATCAGGCTGAAATAGATGCAATATTGTATCTTATTTCAGCCTGATTTTATGCTAAACGCTAAACTGAGAAAGCATTATTAAAATTTCATATTATTAATATAATGGGAAGGTGATTTTTATGCAAGATTTCGGACTGTCTATGATATGCTTCTGGATATGTTATGCTATTGTTACTGCGGTGGGTATTTTACATACCGTCTTTAATATCTATGTTCTGAAGATGAAGCCGATGGATAAAGATGGAATGGGCGAAGGTTACGAAAAGACCAAACCTTGGCATCCCCTTTACAATATCATCCTGTTTTCACTGTTCGGGTGGCTGTATATGAATGGACTGCAAAACCCCACAATCGGAGAAGCCCTCATTACAGGCGCTATATGGGCAGGTATTTGCATTGTTTTTGATGTCTTTGGGTGGGTAATAATCAAGCATCCGTGGAGCTTGAGCTTCAAAGAATTTTACGTGGATTATCAACCGTGGATTTCTTTGATTTATATTGCGATATTTATAGGCCCTACAGTTGGCTATTTTTTAACCAGCTTCTAATCATAAGCATAATGGGAAAACTAAGGAGATAAGAAATTGTTGCTGCATCTATTTTGACCTGATGACACAACAACAATCCCGCGTAAATCAAGGGTTTACGCGGGTTTTCTTATGTCTTTTTGTGGTGCCCTAATGGTGCCCGGAACTCCTAAAAACATATAAAAAGCAGCGTGGAGCTATAAAAAGATACATCTGTTATAGCTCCATTTCGCTGCTTTTCTTTTTCTCTTTAGGGGCGGCTTCTTTACCTCCTTTCTCTTTTCCTGTGTCGGACTTCTGCGGCTGTAATGCCTTATGATATGTTTCAAGTACCGTTTTCTTTCGCTCAATCCGAACATCAACATACTGCGCCGTCACCGCTTCAAGGTTGGTAGAGATACCAAGTGATATTCCGATACCCTTTAAGGTATGTCCTAATATCTCGCCTACCGTGTAGAAATCTCCTGTCAGCTGGTGCATATTAGTCGCCGCCGTGTGTCTTAAATCATGGAGACGAATGTGCGGCATTTCAAGATGACGGATAAGCTGACCGAAGTTAGCCGACATTCTATCACGTCGGTAGGGAGAACCGTCCGGCTTTGCGATAAATAACTTGTTGTCGTAGTATTCCCCACCACCCGCAGTAATCAATTGCTTTTGCCTTTTAAGCAAATCAAACTGCCGCAGGAAATACGGGAAGGTCAATATTGGTTGTCCGTAAACCTATAATCTCATCATAAAAACAATAATTTTAATCAGACTTTCGGTGACTGAATAAGTTTAATAGAAGTATAAATATGCAGAAAACATTGGAACAGATTCATGATGGCAAACTGTGCCCCAGCGAACGCTCCAAGATATGTGCAGCAAAATTCTGTAAAGCTAAGAGAATCGGGACATGGGCACACAATCAGTTTGAACAGAAACTTGACTCCGAATTGAAAGAAAAACTAAATTGCTTTCTGTCACTGGAATCAGATGTAACGGCCTATCACAGGGAACCGTCTTTTATGAAAAGTTTACGATTGAAAGCAAGGCTTATACTTGTGATTTTGGAGGTGGAGAAAAATAATTGAACTGGGATATATAAAATTGATGATTTGTTTTATCCCAATATTAAAGCCGGAATGGCGAATATAGATTTATTTTTATTTGGTTTTCTGATCAACCTCTTGCATATCGTTGTGGATACCATTTTTGAAACCATGCTGTAAAAATGCCCATAAGTGCAGGTAAAACAGAATTTATTAGTCCCACATAGGGAGATAATTCCGTTCCCATAAGGATATAGGTCCAAATAGATGTAACAAGGTAAAGAACAGACCAAGCCATTCCCAAAATTCGATTCGTACTGATAAAAAGCGGATTAGAGAATGCTTTTTCTTCCCCATAGTTATTTGCACTGTAATGGGCAGTGAGAGGTACGCCGGGGAATGAACCGATAAGCCACATCAAACCAAACAGCAAATAACTGACAGGAATGATAACCCGTGCGTTTCCGCCAAGCAAAACTGCCAATGAAAGTCCTGCTACCATAGGGATACTGACTTGCTCATAAACAACCGGGCAAAACCTAATCCATAATATTGGAACAAGTACCGCTACTGCAATTCCCAGCACAGCACCGATTATAGGATGAATGGCAATTGCTGTCCAAATGGTAATCCACGGGGCGAGTAATAACAGCATATTTGTATTAGGTGCAGGTTTATGTACAGTTGTCTTTGGCGGCATTTGTACGCCAAACAATTCATCCCATTTTAGCATAAGATCAAAATCACCTATAACTTTATAAAGACGTTGGAATAGTGCATCTTGCCCGGTGATTTCTCCACGGGCAATGGAGCGCCAAAGCGAATAAGGTGTTTCTATTCGCGTTGTGTATGAGCGAAACCCGTCCGTTATAACCTCTGAGCTTTGTGACATATCTAACCACCATCATGAGAGCATTAACTTCGTGATAGCAGAATCGTCTGTACCACAACCATACTCCTTCAAAATTTTTATAAAAACGGATTTGCATTGGCTTTTAACTGCAAAATATTCATTGAAACCTTAATTCCAGCTAAAAACATCTTTTTCCGTCTGTGCATTTTGTTGAATTCCTTTTTATCATAATCATATGAGTAAAAAATCGTTAGATATTGCTTTACAATTCCCTCTAATTGTTCATTGGTGATGAATAACTCATAGATTATCCGCACCTTTCACTAAGCAGGAACGAAATTTTCCCACCGCTTTAGTCGTATTCTCATTGGTTGAAAAGGCAGTTAGGCGGAAAAACTTTTCCCCGTTTCTTCCGAAGCCTGCTCCCGGTGTTCCGACTACACCAATCTCAGATAACAGCATATCAAAGAAAGCCCACGAGTCCATGCCATCCGGACAACGAAGCCAAATGTATGGAGAATTTTTACCGCCCGTGTACCAAATACCAAGCTTGTCCAAGGCCGATATAATGATTTCAGCATTTTTTCGATAGTAGGCAATATTTTCTTTGATTTGTTTCCTCCCGTCTTGTGTAAATACTGCTTCTGCACCCTTTTGCACAATGTAGGAGACACCATTAAATTTTGTTGTCTGCCGGCGAAGCCACATATAATTAAGTTTCATTCCGTTAAATTTAAGTGTTTGAGGAACTACGGTATACCCGCAGCGAGTACCTGTAAATCCTGCGGTTTTTGACAGCGAGCAAAATTCAATAGCACAACTCTTTGCACCATCAATCTCAAAGATACTGCGGGGAAGGTCTTTATCCACAATAAAAGATTCATAAGCTGCATCAAATAAAATAACAGCGTGATTGCGAAGGGCATATTCCACCCAAAGTTTTAACTGCTCTCGGTTATAAACCGCTCCCGTGGGATTATTAGGCGAGCAGATATAAATAATATCTGCCAAAACCAAATCATCAGGCAGTGGCAGGAAACCGTTATTTTCGTTTGCATCTGCAAAAATAATTTTTCTGCCATCCATTAAATTGGTATCCACATATACGGGATATACAGGGTCGGGTATCAAAACAGTATTCTCTTTGTCAAACAAATCAAGAATATTGCCAAGATCGCTTTTAGCTCCATCAGAAACAAATATTTCCGAGAGTTCAAGTGCAACACCATTTTCGGCATAATAGTTTTGAATTCTTTCTCTGAGAAAATCATATCCCTGTTCAGGACCGTAGCCATGAAAAGAATCGGCTTTTCCCATATCCTCTGCGGCTTGTTTCATGGCTTCTACCACCGAACTACAAAGCGGCAGGGTGACATCACCGATTCCCATACGGATGATTTCTTTTCCGGGATGAGTTTTGCTGAAGTCACTTACTCGTCTGGCAATTTCTGAAAATAGATAGCTTTCTTTTAAGTTATTATAGTTTATATTTGCTCTCACTTTTCTTCAACCTCACATTCGCATATGATTTCTGCCGGACCGGTCATCATTGCTGTGCCATTCGAAAATATTTTAATTTTTAATTGTCCGCCATCAAGGCAAACTGTTATTTCCTTATCCTTATCACATAAATCTGCCCGGACTGCTGCAGCAACTGAGGCACAGGCTCCGGTGCCACAAGCCATGGTAATACCGCTTCCCCGCTCCCAGACACGCATTTTTATTGTATTTCGGTCAATCACCTGCACAAACTCAGCATTGACGCCATCTTTGAAATACGGATGATGCTCCAGTTCCTTTCCCACTGTATCCACAGGAGCATTTGTGATATTCTCAACAAAAGCTACGGCGTGGGGATTTCCAACCGATACCGGGGTGGCCATAACTTTTCCGTAAGATGTATCCAGTGAAACCGGTTTATTGACAATGCATTTTCCCATATTGACGGTTACTTCATTTACCTTATTGCCGATGGTTTTGAGTGTAAGCTCCCTATTGCCTGACAACGTTTCAATAATCAGCCTTTTTCGGTCGGTATAGCCTTTATCAAAGACATATTTGCCCACGCAACGGATACCGTTTCCACACATCATGGCTTCGCTGCCATCGGCATTAAAGATTCGCATCTTAAAATCCGCAGTTGTTGACGGTGAAATTGTAATGATTCCGTCAGAACCAATTCCAAAATGCCTATCTGATAGTCTTTTCGATATATCCGACGAATTTTTTAACTCCCCATAATGATACAAATAGTCATTTCCCAGACCGTGCATTTTTGTAAAGTGCATTTTTTACCTCCTATGATTTAATCGTTGAAATTCCTATTGTTGTTTCTTCTAACGCATCCGGCAGGGCCTGAACCGTATCAAGGGATGTGAGCTTTTCAGTCGTTTCACGGTCATTCAGTTCTTCACAGAATGAGTCAAAACACTGGCTTTTTCAAGTTTGTGCATTAGAAGGTGGTTCATTTTGTTATTGATAATGTTTTGCCTGCAATCCTCCTGTTAAATGCTGCTACCATTATCTTAAATTTTAATAAAAGCTCCAAATTTTTGGCTTCATAAGCCTTTTTCACCTTGCCTGCATACATCAGTTTTTATTTTCCACTGTCACCATAATTGGAAAGAACACGGGCAGAAGGGTCGTTAACATTGCAGCCTTCCCATTCCTTATTGGGCATCCAAAAATCAACAATCATCTGCGCCTGACCATAGTAGTATTTTTCAAACAATTCTCTATACAGTAAGGATTCTTTTGTAAACGGTTTTGCATGTCTATATTTTTCACAGCCTAACTTAAACGTTTCATCGGTATAGGTAATCTCCGCAAGTTCTTTCAGATAATCAACCATAGAATGGCCGACGGCATCGGAAAAAGCTGCTTTTTCACGCCACAGAATTTCATCAGGCAGATAGTCACCTTCTTCAAAGGCATGACGAAGCAGGTATTTGCCCTTTCCATATTTGTTGAGCTTCATTTCTGGGTCAATTGCCATAACATATTTCACAAAATCCAAATCTCCAAATGGAACACGAGCTTCCAAAGAGTTTACCGAAATGCATCTGTCTGCACGAAGCACATCATACATATGTAGCTCACGAATTCGCTTTTGTGATTCTTCTTGAAACGCCGTGGCACTTGGTGCAAAATCCGTGTATTTATAGCCAAACAGTTCATCGGAGATTTCTCCGGTCAGGAGCACTCGAATATCTGTTGTTTCATGGATAGCCTTGCAAATCAAATACATACCTATACTGGCTCTAATGGTAGTAATATCAAAGGTTCCAAGGATATAAACAACCTGCTCCAAAGCAGAGAGTACATCATCTTTGGCGATGATAATTTCTCTGTGGTCGCTTCCGATATAATCAGCAACCTGTTTTGCATATTTAAGATCAATTGCATCTTCGCTCATACCAATGGCAAAGGTTTTGATTGGCTCTTTGCTTTTCTTGGCAGCAATAGCACACACAAGAGAAGAGTCTAGACCACCCGAAAGAAGAAACCCTACCTTTGCATCCGCAATAATCCGTTTTTCAACACCACGAACAAGCTTCTCCCTAATGTTTTTGCATACTGTGTCCAAGTTATCGTGAACAACCATCTCTACCTTGGTAATATCGCAATAACAAACAAATTCTCCGCCTTTATAGTAATGACCGGGCGGGAATGGCATAATTTTATCTGCAATCCCTACGAGGTTTTTAGCTTCACTGGCAAAAAGGATTGTGCCTGTTCTATCGTATCCGTAATACAAAGGACGAATACCCATCGGGTCACGGGCCGCGATGTATTCCTCTTTTTCGCCATCATAAAGAATGAGAGCAAATTCCGCATCCAACATAGAAAACATTTCTATGCCGTATTCTTTATACAATGGAAGCAATATTTCGCAATCCGACTCGCTTTTGAATGTGTACTTTTCAGACAACTTTTTCTTAAACTGTTCAAATCCATAGATTTCTCCGTTACATACCAAATAGTTATTTTCAAGGCAAAAAGGCTGCATACCTTCCGGATGTAGCCCCATGATTGCTAAGCGGTGAAAGCCCAGAAGACCCTTTCCTGTATAAATTATTTTGCTGTCGTCAGGTCCTCTGGAAACAGTTTTCTCAAAACCTCCCCTAAATACTTTTAATATTGCGGATGTACCGCAATAACCCATAATAGAACACATCTCTATAATCCTCCCATAAAACAATATTCAGCATCCTATAGGGCGAGTGCTGTTCTCGCGGTGCCACCTATATTTGTTCTCTTAAAGTTTCTGACAAAGCTCTGCCTACTAACGCAAGGCTATTCGGCGCACCTACTAAATCTCCATTTTTCAGATTGCAGCTCGACCGGTGTTATTCTCACAGAATCTACTGTATGGCTCTCACCACCCCATACTCGCTGTAAGCGATTCTCTGTGTTACTTCTCCTGTCTCAAATACTTTTGATTATCTTAATCTTAAGATGTTATGTTCAAAGCAATGCTCGCCAGATACACGTATATTGTTTTCAAGAAATGCTTTTTTTACAACTCAGACAACTCAGGTTCTCCGATTTAATTTAAGGAATTTACTTGGTGAAATAAACTGCACCAACTTCATGCTTCAAAATAAAACTATCTTTTCAGTTTATTCAACATCCTGCAGAGCGTCATAACCTTCTTCACCGGTACGAACCTTAACAATGTTTTCTACGCCATAGACAAAGATTTTTCTGTCGCCGATGTGACCGGTATAAAGAACTTTTTTTACCGTTTCAATTACACTGCGAACGGGAACTTTACTGACAACAATATCTATCTGAATTTTAGGCAGCGGATTGCCTTCTACCTGCACACCATGATGCTTGTAGTATCCATAAAAATCATCTCTCTAAAGGTTATTTATCTTTTTTATCTAACCCCAAACAGCAGATCTCCATAAGTCGGGAACGGCCAATACTTTTTGGAGGTCAATACTTCTGCCTCATCGCAGGCAACACGCAATTCTCCCATTTTATTGATAATAACATCTCGGATTGCAGCGGATTCTGCAACGACATTGTCGCACAGTCCTACCTGAGCAATTGCACTTTCGAGTTCGTCTGCCGCAATAGAAATACGCTCGGTCAGTACAGAGAGCTTTTTGAGTAAATTGTTCTCATAGACACAGGAAATATCATCCGATACGGACTTTTTGAGCGTTGCTGTCTTTGCAATTTCCTTTACATAGCTTTCCACAGCCGGAGCAATTTCACCTCTTGCCATGCTTACCATGGTATTTGCTTCAATGAGAACAGTTTTACAATAATTTTCAAGGGTAATCTCCATACGGGACTTGAGTTCGGCTTCTGTGAAAACCTTATGGGCGGTTAACATATCCACATTCTTCTTGTCGAGAAGATGAGGAATACAATCTGCCGTAGTACGGTAATTGCACAGACCTCTCTTTTCAGTAGCTTCTTTAATCCAGGCTTCGTCATAGCCGTTGCCATTAAAGATAATTCTCTTATGGTCCTTAATGGTTTTACCAATCATCTCATGAAGCGCCGTTTCAAAGTTCTCTGCTTTTTCCAAACGGTCTGCGTAAATTTTGAGAGATTCAGCAACTGCCGCATTCAGCATAATGTTTGCACAGGCAATACTATTGGAGGAACCAAGCATACGGAACTCAAACTTATTTCCGGTGAAAGCAAAAGGCGAGGTGCGGTTGCGATCTGTGGTATCCTTTGTGAACTGCGGGAGCACACTTACGCCAAGTTTCATAACCTGTTTACCGGCAGCGTTATATGGCGAATTGGTTTCAATTGCTCCCAAAATGGCATTCAGTTCATCACCAAGGAACATAGAAACCACTGCAGGAGGTGCTTCGTTTGCTCCTAAACGGTGGTCATTGCCGGCTGTAGCAGCGGAAATGCGAAGCAAATCCTGATAATCATCCACTGCTTTAATAACAGCACAGAGAAATAAAAGAAACTGTGCGTTTTCATAAGGCGTTTTGCCGGGAGCAAGCAGATTTACACCGGTATCGGTAGTGATGGACCAGTTATTATGCTTTCCGCTTCCATTGACGCCCGCAAAAGGTTTTTCGTGGAGAAGGCAGACAAGACCATGTTTTGCAGCAACCCTCTGCATAATTTCCATAGTCAGCTGGTTATGGTCTGTAGCCACATTGGTTGTCGTGTAAATAGGTGCAAGCTCATGCTGTGCAGGAGCAACTTCATTATGTTCCGTTTTCGCAAGAATGCCTAACTCCCACAATTCATGATTCAAATCATCCATAAAAGCTGCCACGCGGGGCTTGATCACACCAAAATAATGGTCGTCCATTTCCTGTCCCTTAGGTGACTTTGCCCCCACCAGAGTTCTTCCGGTAAAAACCAAGTCCTGTCGTTTGTTGAACATTTCTCTGTCCACAAGGAAGTATTCCTGCTCAGGCCCTACCGAAGTCTTCACGCACTTAACGGTGTTATCACCAAACAAGCGAATAATACGCATAGCCTGCTTGTTCAGAGCCTGCATAGAACGAAGCAGCGGAGTTTTTTTGTCCAAAGCTTCACCGCCATAAGAACAAAACGCTGTGGGAATACAAAGTGTTTTGCCTTTAATAAACGCATAAGAGGTAGGGTCCCAAGCGGTATAACCTCTTGCTTCAAAGGTTGCACGAAGGCCACCCGACGGAAAAGAGGAGGCATCCGGCTCCCCTTTAATCAGTTCTTTACCCGAAAACTCCATAATCACCCCGCCATCGGGTGATGGGGAAATAAAGCTATCGTGCTTTTCAGCGGTAATTCCGGTAAGAGGCTGAAACCAGTGCGTATAATGGGTTGCACCATTTTCCACTGCCCAATCCTTCATTGCCGCAGCCACAGCATTTGCCACACTGATATCCAAATCCTCGCCCTCATCAATTGTTTTCTTGAGAGTGTTGTATACCCTTGCTGAGAGAGTTGCTTTCATTACTCTGTCATCAAACACCTTGCTTCCAAAAATTTCTGTTACTGTACTCATTGTAGTTTCTCCTTTCAAAATCCAAAGATAAAGACACCTGTATCCGCGTAAGATTTGTCAGACTCCTTTGCCTTTACATATACATATTTAAATTAAACGATACCTTGTGCGGTCATGGCTTCAAAACCTGCAACATAGTTGTGTACCACACCGTACTTCTTGACTGCGGCACTCAAATTGTGGAATTCCGGTTCTGTGGGGTTTTCTTTGATTACTCGTTTAATGATTTCATCAACATTTGACATCTTGCAGCCTCCTTTTGAAAACAAAAGGACGCCTTTAAGGGTATAAAACCACTTAAAGACGCCTTTGCCTTTTTGTTATTATTCAATTTGATAAAAAAGAGAACGGCCCCCGAAAAATGAATCACGAATACCGTGTCGCCTTCAACATAAAGCATTTTAACATGAAAAACCGGGATTGTCAACTTATTTTTTGCAAGATTATATTTTTAACTTGCAAATTTTTTCGTTTTTCTATTGACAAATCTAAAATAACCATATATAATAAGGCCGAAATGAGCAAAGGCGTTCATTTTAGGTTAGGAGCAGTTTCCTGCACTGAAATGAACGCCTTTGCTTTTTGTTTTTTAAGAACAAGAAAGGAAGGCAAGCGTTATGAGTAATATTGAAGGTCAAGTACGCATCCCCTCCGGTTGCGCTATTGCCGCAGTGATTTCCAAGGACGGAAACAAAATGACCGGAGAGAGGATTATTGAATCAATGAAACCGATGCACGACCGTTCCAATGGGCTTGGAGGCGGCTTTGCGGCATACGGTATTTATCCGGAATATAAAGAATTCTATGCTTTACATATGTTCTTTAATGATAGAGCTTCTCGCAAGAACTGTGAGGTATTCCTAAAAGAGTGCTTTGAAATTGTTAAATCTGAAATCATTCCCACAAGGAAAATTCCGTCTATAACTGATGAACCCATTATATGGCGATACTTTGTAGCCCCGCTCCATTCTATGCTCGTAAATCTTCAGCTTGATGAAAAAGAATATGTGGCACGTTCAGTCATGAAAATCAATACCGAAATGCACGGTGCCTATGTGTTTTCAAGCGGAAAGAATATGGGGACATTTAAAGCAGTTGGATTTCCCGAAGATGTTGGTGTGTTCTATAAATTAGAGGAATATGAAGCATATTCCTGGACAGCTCACGGCAGATACCCCACAAATACACCTGGTTGGTGGGGCGGTGCGCATCCTTTCACTTTGCTTGATTATTCTATTGTACATAACGGTGAAATATCTTCCTACGATGCTAACCGCCGATTTATCGAGATGTTCGGCTATAAATGTACCCTTCAAACCGATACCGAGGTTATCACCTATATTATGGATTATCTGCTCCGAGTACAAAAGCTTTCTTTAGATGAAGCAGCAAGCGTTATTGCTGCACCTTTTTGGAGTACCATTGCGGCAAAGCTGGATACCTCAAAAAAGGAAAAATTGAAATATCTTCGTACTGTTTTTCCAAGCCTTTTAATTACCGGTCCCTTTTCCATTGTACTTGGTTTTAACGGTGGGCTTATGGCACTCAATGATCGTTTGAAGCTTCGTTCTATGGTAGTTGGCGAAAAAGATGACAAGGTATTTATTGCAAGTGAAGAAGCAGCTATCCGCATAATGGAACCGAATGTAGAGAATATGACCTCTCCGGCAGGCGGTGAAGCAGTAATTGTTAAGGTAAAGGACGGTGCGTACTAATGGGCGTAGAATTTATTTATCCTGAATTTGAAGTAATAAGGAATGATAATCGCTGCATTGCTTGTCGTGTATGTGAACGACAATGTGCGAACGAGGTTCATTCTTATGATAAAGATGGTAAGTTTATGCTGTCTGATGAAACCAAATGTGTAAACTGCCAGCGGTGCGTTGTGCTCTGCCCAACACGAGCATTGAAAATTATTAAAAGCGACTGCCGGCTCCGTGAAAACGCCAACTGGCAGGATGATACAATTAAAGAAATCTATAAGCAGGCGGGCAGTGGTGGTGTATTGCTTTCTTCTATGGGTAATCCAAAGCCTTTTCCGGTATATTGGGATAAAATGCTTATAAACGCATCCCAAGTAACGAATCCTTCCATCGACCCTCTTAGAGAGCCTATGGAAACCAGAGTTTTTCTTGGTAAAAAACCATCGCAGATTGAGAAAGATGAAAATGGACAGATACTTTGCAAATTAGAACCACAGCTGGAACTCTCTATGCCGGTTATGTTCTCTGCAATGAGCTACGGATCTATCAGCTATAACGCCCATAAATCATTGGCAACCGCAGCGAGGCAGCTCGGGGTTCTCTATAACACCGGCGAAGGTGGTCTGCACGAAGATTTTTATTGTTATGGTGAAAACACAATCGTACAGGTTGCATCCGGTCGTTTTGGTGTTCACAAGGATTATCTGGAGGCCGGTGCCGCTATTGAAATCAAGGTGGGACAAGGAGCAAAACCCGGTATCGGAGGACATCTTCCCGGCACTAAAATTGTTGGGGATGTTTCCCGTACACGTATGATTCCTGAAGGTTCGGATGCTATCTCCCCCGCACCACATCATGATATTTACTCGATTGAGGATTTGCGGCAGCTTGTCTACTCCTTGAAAGAAGCAACTGAATACAAGAAGCCCATTATTGTTAAGGTTGCTGCCGTACATAACATTGCCGCCATTGCAAGCGGAATCGCCCGCAGCGGTGCAGATATTATCGCCATTGACGGTTTTCGTGGCGGTACGGGAGCAGCCCCTACAAGAATTCGTGATAATGTGGGAATTCCGATTGAGCTTGCTTTGGCATCCGTAGACAAACGCCTCCGTGACGAAGGAATCCGGAATAATGTTTCTATTGTTGTTGGCGGCAGTATCCGCAGTGCTGCAGATATCGTAAAAGCTGTCGCTCTTGGCGCAGATGCCTGCTATATCGCAACCGCCGCTCTCCTTGCACTTGGCTGCCACCTTTGCCGCACCTGTCAAAGCGGCAAGTGTAACTGGGGCATTGCCACACAGCGCCCCGAGCTTGTAAAACGTCTTAATCCCGAAATAGGGTGTGAACGCCTTGTCAATTTAATGAATGCTTGGCGTCATGAAATCAAGGAACTGATGGGCGGTATGGGTATCAATTCCATCGAAGCATTAAGGGGTAACCGTTTGATGCTTCGTGGTATCGGTCTAACAGACAAAGAACTTGAGATTCTCGGCATATCTCACGCCGGAGAATAAGGGGGAATTGTATGAAACGAGTATATGTTATTGAAGAATGGTGCCTTGGCTGCCACTTATGTGAATATAATTGTGCCTTTGCCAACTCTGGATTATCAAATATAGTGAAAGCACTAAAGGGCAAAAAACTTTTTCCGAGAATCTCGGTAGACGGCAAAGACAAAATTAATTTTGCTGTTTCCTGCCGTCATTGTGATGACCCTCTGTGTGTAAAATGCTGTATTTCGGGCGCTTTACACATAGACGATGGCCGTCTTGTCTGCATCGATAAAACAAAGTGTGTGGGTTGTCTTTCCTGCATTATGGCTTGTCCTTATGGCGCTCTTTCAATTTCTGAAAACGGGACAGTGCAAAAATGTGAACTATGCTTGGAAAACGCCTGCGGGGAGCCTGCCTGTGTCAAGGGCTGTCCAAACAGAGCAATTGTATATGAGGAGAGGTAAACATATGAAACAGTATGTGATTATCGGCAATGGTATAGCTGCCACTGGATGTATTGAAGGCATTCGCAGTATAGACACAAAAAACCATATTGTTGTCGTTTCAAAAGAAAGTCATCCCGTGTACTGCCGTCCTCTTATCTCCTATTACCTTGAAGGAAAAACGACACTTGATAAAATTGGATATCGCTCTGATGACTTTTACAAGAAAAATGGATGTGAGGTTCTCTATGATGAAACCGCCCTCCAAATTGATTATAAAAACAAATTAATTGTATTGTCAAAAAACAGCATAATTCCATTTTCTGAATTATGTGTTGCCACCGGTTCATCTCCTTTTGTTCCATCCTTAGATGGATTAGATTCTGTGAAGAACCATTTCTCCTTTATGACATTGGATGACACCCTCGCTCTAGAGAAAGCAATTTCTTCAGAATCCAGGGTTCTTATTATCGGGGCGGGACTCATTGGCCTTAAATGTGCGGAAGGCTTGCACAATCGAGTAAAAAACATTACGGTGTGCGACCTTGCAGATAAAATTCTGTCCAGCATTCTTGATGATGACACCGCCCCGATGGTACAGAAATTTCTCGAAATGCATGGTGTTGATTTTTGCCTGTCGGATAGTGTGGCTC
>URPG01000002.1 GCA_900549675.1 uncultured Oscillospiraceae bacterium
AAGCAAATGGCGAGTTAAATCCAAAATATCCCGGTAATATTCAAGTACAGAAAGAACTTCTTGAACAAGAAGGACATACCATAATTCAAAAAGGCAGAACAAATATTAGATATTATGTCAAAGACTATACCCAAGCCCTCCTTTCTTTAGAATAAATTTATTTCAAAATCCATAGATTTCCTTGCCTATTGATTTACTGCCTTTTTATTCCAAGGATTGCACCAATATAGCAAGCCAAATCAAGCGGTCGTTTCTCTTTCTCTTTATAATAAAGGAAGGGCGGTTGAAATGAGGTAAAACAATGTACGAGTGGCACAAGCAAATTCAAATCATAGTAAATGAAATTGATAACTGTATATGTCATAATCAGAATGATGAATTGACACTGAGGCACCTTTCTCATAAATTAGGCTATTCTGAATTTTATACAACCAGAAAATTCAAAGAAATATCAGGTATGCCGCTTAGGGATTACTTACGAAACAGAAAGTTAGCTTTTGCACTCAAAGCTGTTCGTGATAGTGAAAAGGGTCTTTTGGATATTGCTTTTGATTATGGTTTTTCATCACATGAATCATTTACCCGTGCTTTTAAAAGAACCTATGGTATCACGCCCAGTGAATACCGAAAAAAGCCTAAGCCTCTTATCCTTCGTACAAAAATAAACTCTTTTGACCGCTACTTTTTTGGATTTGGAGAAATTGGCATGATGAATTCTTCTGAGGAAATTAAAATTTATTTTGTAACCATTCCCGCTCATAAATTCCTGCACATTAAAAATTATGAAAGCAATGGCTATTGGGATTTTTGGCAAAAGCAAAGCTTAATTCCGGGGCAAGATTGTGAAACTATCTGTGGCTTGCTGGACAGTATTAAAGGCAAACTGGATGACAACGGAGGAAGTGACGTAAACAGCGGCAGCGGTCAAATTATGGCATACATCAATGACCCCAAGGGAAGATTATGCGGTTGGGGCTTTCCGCGTACAGAGTGCTACGGCGTACGTCTGCCCATTGACTATCAAGGAGAAATCCCGCCGCAAATGCTGATGATTGATGTCCCCGAGGACCAATATATCGTTTTTGAGCACGGTCCGTTTGTGTATGAACAAGAAAATCGCAGTGTAGAAGAAAAGTTAGAAAAAGCGATGAAAGATTTTGATTTTTCGGCCACAGATTACCAATTTGACACTTCTCCGGGACGAATGATTTACATGTACCACGATCCCGAACAATACTTTAAGTATATCCGACCGGTGTGCCTTAGATAAATGCTTTTAAGCAGAATTCATACCGGTGGCTGGAACAATGTTTATAGAAAAAGACAAGAGCCGGCTAACTACCGGCTCTTGTCTTTTTCTTAAAAATTATTTAGATTTCGAGATGATACGTTTGATTAGTTTCGTGATTTCTACCAATACCAATGGCAGCAATGAGAGTCCTGCCGTAACCATTAATTCCGTTGATGTAAGCATAGTCAGCGAGAAAAATTCTCGTAAAACAGGCATTGTCATAACCAGTATCAGTACAATTCCGGATATTACCATGGTCGCAAACAAGGCTTTGTTGTGGTCGTTGCCTCTTGCAAAAATAGAATCTGTATTGGAACGCTGGTTCAGTGCATGGAACATTTGGGAAATGGCTAAAACAAGAAATGCCATGGTCATACCAACCGTATGACTGTCCGTATGAATGCCGAACTGATAGGCTGAAACTGTAGCCGCCGTAATAAATAAACCATGCAGAACCACACGAATGATGAGTCCCCGTTCAAATAGAGTACCCGATTGAATCGGTTTATGCCTCATAATATTTTTACTGGCCGGGTCTACTCCCAATGCAATGGCAGGCAAAGAATCTGTCACCAAGTTAATCAGCAATATATGCACTGCCAAAATCGGAGCTTCCCAATTCAGCAAAGTAGCAATAAACAGCGTTAGTATTTCGGCAATATTACCTGCCAAAAGGAATTGAATCACCTTTTGTATGTTACGGTAAATACGCCGGCCCTCGCGAATTGCATATTCAATGGTAGTAAAATTATCGTCCAAAAGGAGCATATCCGAAGCATCCTTGGCCACATCCGTTCCGCTTTTTCCCATGGCTACACCAATATCGGCCGCTTTTAATGCCGGAGCATCATTTACACCGTCACCTGTCATCGCCACCACCTCACCGACACGTTGCAGTGATTCAATAATACGCAGCTTATCACTCGGGGTAACACGGGCAAACACGGTAGTGGTCTTGATAGATTGATCCAGCTCTTCATCTGTCATTTGATGCAGCTCATCGCCTGCAACCACCGTATTACCTTCTCCGAATATACTTAATTGTTTTGCAATTGCCACAGCAGTTACTTTATGATCTCCTGTAATCATAATCGTGCGAATGCCTGCATTTCGGCAGGTTTCAACCGCCTGTATTACTTCTTTACGGGGAGGATCAATCATACCAACCGCACCAAGAAAAATTAAATCATGTTCTAAATCGGCATCATCCTCTTCCGGTATTTCTGACAAAAGACGTTTGGCAAAGCCTAAAACACGCAGTGCCTCCGATGACATTTTTAAGCATAATGAAGAAATGTCTTTTCTGTCTTTTTCTGACATTAAACGGACACCATTTGATGTCAATATATGTGTACAAAGCGGCAGCATTTCATCAACGGCACCTTTTGTGTAGGCTGTCAGTCCCTGCTGCATATTGTGCACCGTTGTCATACGCTTACGCTCTGAATCAAAAGGCTGCTCAAACAATCTTGGATATTCTTCCTCTACCTTTTCCTGCTCTAACCCAAAGGCATCTGCCAAATAAATCAAAGCACCTTCTGTAGGATCCCCCAAAATTTCTCCGGGATGGTCGGGATCAAGGCTCGCGTTATTGCAAAGGGCCGCCGCATATACAATTTCCGAATAGACGCTGTGCTTGTCAACTGCCTTTTCAACAGCTGTCGTCTGACGGGCTTCAAAATCGCCATTCATCGCCACTTGTGTCACGATCATACGGTTTTGCGTCAGTGTTCCGGTTTTATCACAGCATATTACCGTTGCCCCTCCCAGTGTTTCTACTGCCGGAAGTTTTCTAACCAACGCGCTTCTTTTTGCCATTCGCTGTACACCAAGTGCCATTACAATTGTGGCAGTTGCCGGCAAGCCTTCCGGAATGACAGATATTGCCAATGAAATTGCCGTCATCAAAAGCGGTATCCAAGGCCGCCCGTATAGAGAACCAATAACGAAAATAACAATGCAAACACAAAGCCCAAAAATACTTAATATTTTACCAACCGAATTCAATTTTTGCTTTAACGGGGTTTCATATTCGTCCTGTTGTTCCAATAAATTCGCTATTTGCCCCACTTCTGTGTGCATACCTGTTTCTACCACAACACCCGTTCCGTTTCCATACATTACGATAGAAGAACTGTATGCCATGTTAGAGCGGTCACCTAAAGCCGTATCTTCTGCAAAACACGTATCATCGTCTTTTTCCACCGGAACGGATTCTCCCGTTAAAGAGGCTTCTTGAACCTTTAAATTATTACTATCAATTAATCGAATATCTGCAGGCACGATGCTGCCGTCCTCCAGATATACAATATCACCTGCCACCAATTCTCTTGCCGGGACTTGGCTTTCTTCACCTTCACGCAATACACGTGCTGTTGGCGCCCCCATGTTTTTTAATGCTTCCAGAGCACTGGCCGCTTTTTTTTCTTGAATAATGCTGATTGTTGTGTTAAGTGCCACAATAACGAGAATAACAATTGCTTCTGTCCATTCATTTAAAACAGCAGAAAGCCCCGCAGCACCAATGAGAATCAAAATCATTACATCGGTAAGCTGTTCCTTTAACATACTTAAAATTGTCTTTTTCTTTTTTTGCCTTATCTCATTGTAGCCATTTTTTTGTAGCCTTATTGCCGCCTCGGCATCACTTAATCCCTCCTCAGAGGTTTGAATACATCTTCTTTAGATTTTGTGTGCCAAGGCTGTCGTAAGTGGTCGTCCATGAATAAAAACTCCTTTGATATCATTTATTTATAAGTCAAAACAGCACAAAAAGGCATGCTTTGTTAGTTTACACACAAAGCACACCTTCATACTATTTTGATTCTTATTCTATTTAAAAAACATCGACTACTATCTTCGCCGTTGCTACTGTCTGTGTCATCCATTGTTGGACTTATCCCCTTATAATATTTTAAAAAATATTATAATTCATACATTTCATTTTGTCAAGATTTTTTAGGGCAAATTATATTAAAAAATTGCCCTCCTACATCTGCTAAAAAGTTTATCGTTAAATGGACAAAAAGAATGTTTTAAAATATTTGTCACTATCCATTTCCTCAAAAACTTAAACCCTTTCAAAACATCATTTTACTAAATTTCACCATATATTTACTTGAATTATCTTGTATATTTTCTGTTTAAATCTTGCTTTGAGTATAAAATCTACCCCATTTGTTATCAGTATAACCTGCTGTCTAACAAATAGGGTGTTGTCTATCTGCGCTTCTTCTTTTCTGTTTGTGGATTTATAAACAAACCAATTTATTCCTCTGTCGCCGGTGTGGTCGAATGCCCGTAAAATATTTCAGGTGATTCTATCGGTGCCGCCCATTTTACGGCATTGACAATTACCTTTTGAATGATCGGCATATGATAAATCGGAAAAGCCTCATGACCCGGTCTGAAATAAAAAACCCTGCCTTTCCCGCGGTTGAAACAGCAGCCGCTTCGAAACACTTCTCCGCCTTCAAACCAACTGATAAAAACCAATTCATCCGGCTGCGGAATCAAGAAATGTTCTCCATACATTTCTTCCTGCTCAATAACAATGCGGTCGGGTAAACCGTTCATAATGGGATGAGAAGGACTTACACTCCATAAAATTTCTTTTTTTCCATCTTCCCGCCATTTCAGGCATTCTGTATCCGTGCCGCAAACTTTCTGGAAAATCTTAGAAGCATGACCGGAATGCAGAACAATCAGCCCCATCCCTCTTTTGGTGACATGGTCATGCACACGTTGTACGATCTCGTCAGACACTTCTTTATGTGCTAAATGCGCCCACCAAATCAGTACATCCGTTTTTGCTAAAACATCTTCTGTCAAGCCGTGTTCTTCCATACGCAAGGTTGCTGTTTGGGTTTGCATACCGGCTTTTTCAAGAAATCCAGCAATACATTCATGAATTCCCTGCGGATAAATAGCGGCAATTTTTCGTCGTTTAATTCATGCAAAAATTCATTCCACACCGTTACTCTAATTTTTTCCATTTTAAAACTCCTCCTACAGAATTTTCTATAATAAATTCTATAGCATCAGTTTATACTACAATATTGTCTTTGTCTAGAGGAAATTTGTTTTAACCGCTGATTTTATAGCCTACTCCCCGCACAGTTTCGATTAAATGACTGTATTCACCAAGTTTTTGCCGTAAGGTGCGGATATGCACATCCAAGGTCCGATTTTCTCCGTCAAATCCATATCCCCAAATTTCGTTGAATATTTTATCTCTGGTTAAAACGGTACCCCTGTTTTCCAACAAAAGAGCCAATAAATCAAACTCCTTTAACGTTAAGTTGAGAGATTCTCCTCCAATATTGACAATATGCTTGGACGGACAAACATACATCCCCTGTATCCGGTATTCTCGGTTTTCCTGCTTTCCTGTACGGCGCAAAAGGGCCTTAATACGCGACACCAGTTCCATAACGCTGAAAGGCTTGGATACATAATCATCTGCTCCGCTGTCCAACCCTATAATTTTGTCGTACTCGGTTCCCTTGGCCGTCAGTAGAATCACTGGCAGATTTTTACTCTCTTGTTTGGTTCTGATTTTTTGCAAAACACTTAAGCCATCTTCTTCTGGAAGCATGATATCCAACAAAATTAAATTGGGTTGTCTTTGTTCTATGGCCTGCCAAAATTCAGAGGGTTTTTCAAATCCCTGTGCCTCCATGCCGGAATTTTTCAGAGCATACATCACAAATTCCCGGATATTTTCTTCATCCTCCAACAAATAAATCAGACTCATTTTGTCCTCCCAACTTTTATGTTCTTCTATTTATGCTGTCCCGTAATAGAATAAATTACACGTTCTGAAATATTGACGGCATGGTCACCGATTCTCTCCAAATACTTTGCAATCATGAGTAAATCAATGGCTTTCTCACCATTTTCAAAATCGCTGCGGATAAACTTTGTCAAATCTTTTTTGACCATATCAAAATAATTATCAACTACATCGTCCTGTGCAATCACCTCTCTTGCCAGTGCCAAATCTTTTTTGACAAAAGAATCAATACTGCTGGTCACCATGTGAATCACTTCTGTTGCCATGTCCTTGATATGCACTTTGTTGATTACATTGTCCTCAGACACAAACTGAGAAATTTCAGCAATATCTGTTGCTTGGTCGCCAATTCTTTCCATATCGGTAATCATTTTCAGCGCTGCTGAAATCACCCGCAAATCACTGGCAACAGGCTGCTGCCTTAAAATAATTTTCATGCACTGCGACTCAATTTCTTTTTCCTTTTGGTTGATTTCCGATTCAATCTCGGCTACCTTTTCCATGAAGGCAGTTTTATCACGAATGATTTCAGGTTCAATTGTACCGGAAAATCCTGCATCATACTTGAGCAAACCCTGTATGGCAAGCGCAATGGACTGTTCACAGAGTGAACCCATTTCAATTAACGCCGTATGTAAATACTCCAATTGTTCGGTAAATTTAATTCTCATTATCCAAACCTCCCGGTAATATAATCTTCCGTTCTCTTATCCTGCGGCATAGAGAAAACTTTATCCGTTTCACCCACCTCCACCAAATCTCCTAAAAGAAAGAATGCTGTTTTATCAGAAATTCTCGCTGCCTGCTGCATATTGTGCGTGACAATAATAATGGTGTACTCTTTTTTAAGCTGTGTGACCAAATCTTCAATTTTAGAAGTAGAAATAGGGTCCAGTGCACTGGTGGGCTCATCCATTAACAAAACATCAGGCTGAATGGCCAAGGCCCTTGCCATACAAAGTCTTTGCTGCTGACCGCCCGACAAACCCAATGCACTTTTTTTCAGCCGGTCTTTTACTTCATCCCAAATGGCGGCGTCACGCAAAGCTTTCTCCACAATTTCATCCAGCTTTGCTTTGTTTTTTAAGCCATGCGTTCTCGGTGCATAGGCAACATTATCATAAACGCTCATTGGAAAAGGATTGGGCTGCTGAAACACCATACCGATTTTTTTCCGAAGTATCGTAGTATCCACGCGGCTATCATAAATATTTTCATTGTCAAGCAATACTTCTCCCTCAATTTTCACGCCCTCCACCAAATCATTCATGCGGTTGAGGGTTTTTAAAAATGTGGATTTCCCACAGCCCGACGGACCGATAAACGCTGTAATTTCTCTCTCTCCTAAGTTTATGTTGATATCCTTCAAAGCATGATTCTGCCCATAATGTAAATTCAAATGTTTTACCGTAATTTTATCCCTCATGATATGTTTCCCCTTTATTTTCGATTGGTGACACTCAGGCGCTTTGTCAATAATTTTGTCGTAAGATTAATAAGCAGAACAATCATCAATAAAATAACCGCTATACCAAATGCTGTCTCATATTGTCCCTTAGACATACTCAAGTAAAGCTGA
Organism: uncultured Oscillospiraceae bacterium; assembly: GCA_900549675.1. Taxonomy (GTDB): domain Bacteria; phylum Bacillota; class Clostridia; order Oscillospirales; family Acutalibacteraceae; genus Scatolibacter. The sequence continues at coordinate 7,666 of URPG01000002.1, forward strand.
ACCGAAAGGGTGCCCCCTGATTCCATAATTTTGGATAAAAATTGTCCGTTTTTAGGCAGATAATAACCGCTTCCTGCCGTAAATAAAAGCGCCGCCGATTCTCCCACAATTCTGCCGATTGCTAAAATCACACCCGTAATAATGCCCGGCATAGCAGATGGCAGTAAAACGGTACGAATCATATGCCATTTGGTGGTTCCCAGTCCCAATGCCGCACTTCGGTAGCTTAAAGGAACCGTTTTGAGTGCCTCCTGCGTACTACGGGTAATCAGCGGTAAAATCATTAAAGTCAAGGTTAATGAACCTGTTAAAATTGAATACCCAAACCATAAATTAATGCCAAAGAAAACCATCCCAAATAGCCCATATAATATCGATGGAATTCCTGCTAAAATTTCCGTGGTAAACTCGATTAACCGAACCAGCTTGCCCGGTTTTGCATATTCATTGAGATAAATTGCCGAGCCAATTCCAATGGGAGTAGCCAAAATTAAAGTAATTACAATAATATAAAGCGTATTGACAATATTACCGGCAATTCCGGTTGTCCCCTTTACAGCACTGGTCACTGTTGTTAAAAATTCAAACGAAACAGATGACAATCCCTTATAAAAAACATATCCGATAATGCCTGCCAATAAAACAACTGAAACAGCGGCGGATAAATAAATAAAAAAGTAAGCCACTTGGTCTAAAGTTCTGCCCTTTTTACGCAGAATACTTTTTTCTGCGGGCAGACTGTTTATGGTTTCCATCTTTAAAGAACGCTCAAGCATTTTTCTCCTCCTTTTTCAACAGTTTTGTTAAAGCCAGATTAATGACCATGATAAAGACAAAAAGAATTAATCCTATCGTGAACAAAACCTCCCGGTGCGTATCCGCGGCATACCCCATTTCACTGACAATGGCTGTTGTCAAAAATCGCACAGAATTAAAAGGAAGTGGAAAATTCACTGAGCTGCCGGTCACTAGGCTGATTGCCATTGCTTCTCCAATGGCACGGCCGACTCCCAAAACAATGGCGGTAATAATGCCCGATTGAGCTGCGGGAAGCTGTACTTTAAAAATCGTTTGTATTTTAGAAGCCCCCACTGCCAAAGACGCCGCCTTGAGTTCTCCCGGAACAGCCCGCAAGGCCGCTTCACTGATATTGATAACGGTCGGCAAAATCATAATGGCCAACACTATAATCGCAGAGATTAAATTGGCTCCCCCTGTAAACTGATGGGTTTTGGAGTCCTTAAAAAGCATCAGCTCTATTTTATACATGAAGGGATTAAGAATCATTAGTCCCAACAATCCATAAATCACAGACGGAATGCCCGCTAAAAGCTCCACCGCGGGTTTCACCACTGCTGCCAGTGGTTTGGGTGCTACCTCAGACAAAAAAACTGCCGTCAACACACCAATGGGAACACCGATTAAAACGGCTAAAGCTGTCCCGATAATCGATGTCAATATAACATATAAAATACCAAATTGAGGTTCCGCCGCTGTGGGATTCCAGCTGCTGCTGAAAAGAATTTCCATAATTCCCACTTTTGTAAGTGCAGGTGTACCATTTAAAATCATATAAAGAGTAATGGAAACAACCCCCAGCACCGCAAAAAAAGAACAAACTAAAAAAATAATTTTGGCGACTGTTTCACTGATTCGTTTCGTACGCCAGTTGCCCATAATTGTTGTTGTATTTTGTTTCACGCCTCTCACTTCCCTTTTACTTTACTTTTCTTTTATCTGTGTTAACTCCAGTATAGATTCCTCTTGTAAAATCCAAAATCAGCTTTTTGTTAAAATCAGATTAAATTCAGTTAAGTTTTGCCATTAAAAAAGCAGGTAAGATGATTTTTCTCATCCTCCTGCTTTTTTTATGTCTTTATTTTTTGATTTTTTATTTGGTAGAAATTAATCCCAAAGATTCAATCAGCTGTGTGCCTTCTTCAGAATAGATGTACTCGAAAAATGCTTTTACAATTTCGTTTTGTTCTTCTATATCACCGTTGGTAGCCATAACAAAGGGTCTTGAGAGGAAATATTTGCTGGCTTTGATATTTTCAGCAGTTGCCTCTACTCCATCCAGTTGAAGTGCTTTAACGGTATCGTCAATCATATCGAGTGACACATATCCTATGGCACCGCTTGTAGCAGCAACTTTAGCGATTACGGTACCCGTGCTGTCCAATTCTAAAGCATATTTACACTGATCTTCGACCTCTAGAATTTCCTCAAAAGCACCTCTTGTACCAGAGCCGGCTTCTCGACCGATGACAACGATGGGTTCATCCGCACCGCCCACTTCGGACCAATTGGTGATTTCACCTTTATAAATTGCAGTTAAATCCTCTTTGCTTAAATTTGTGGCAGCATTGTCAGGGTGAACAGCAACGGCAATACCGTCTATCGCTACTACATTTCCGACTGCGCCGCTCTCTTTTTCACTGTCTTTCAGTGTTCTTGAGGCATTTCCGATATCCACGCTTTTCGCCAGCAGAGATTCCACACCGGCAGAAGAACCTGTAAATTCAGCAGTTACGGTGACACCACTATTGTTCTCCATAAAAGATTCTGCAAAAGCATTGGCCAATTTTTCCATTGATGTACTGCCTGCCATGGTCAATTTTCCGCTTAATCCGGCAGAGGCTTCTTCACTGGCGGGTTCTTCTTTTTCGCTCTCAGGTTTACTCTCGGGTGACTTTGATGAAACGGTTTCTGCAACGGAGCTTTTGGGCTCTTCCTCTTGTGCATTATTGCCGCAAGCTGCAAAAGTTAGGGTTAAAACTGCGGTTAACATCATTACCGCCATTCTCTTCATATAATGTTTCATTCTCTGTTGACTCCTTCTTTTTCATAAGTTATTCTTCATTTTTGGGAACACTTACAGTATATCCCTAACTTCGTTAAATGCTAAATCATGTTTATGTTAAAAGATGATAAAAACCAAAATTGCTTTCTTTTTCGTGATTGACCGTTAAAAAATGACGCTGATGATTTTAACCAGTGCCACCATAGTTATTGTAACAATACCCATAATGGCAGCCCCTCTCTTATCACGCGCCTTGTTGTGAATAAAGATATTGCTTTTCATAAACAACACTCCTTATATAATAGATTTACGGTGTTTTTGACAAGGACACCGCATAAAAACTTGTTATCCTGTAATAAATATGGGATAATAAGAATAATAGGCAGAGGACGCAATAACGCTCATTGAAGCCGGATTTCATAAGAAAGAATTGAGCCTCCTCTGTTACGGTTAGATACGAATGAACTGAATGGCGGCAAAGTGTGGATGCACTGCACATATCTAACGAGGTTCTATTGCTGTAAGAATCAGAGGGTAAGGGGCTGCTCCGTTATGAAAAAAATATTGATCGTTGGTATTGTTGCGAGTGGAAAGACAACTCTCGCAAAAAAATTATCCCTGCGTTTAGATATACCTTGGTTTGAGTTGGATTCAATCGTTCACAAACGTGTTGAGAAACAAAGGATTAAGCAATCTCCCGAGGAACAAATGAAAGAGATTGACAGCATTAATGCTTGCGGATACTGGATTTTCGAGGGTGTTTATCGCGCTTCCTACCACCGCCTTTTGGATATGGCTGATACGATTGTCTTTTTGGACACACCCTTGTGGATAAGAAAATATCGCATTTTTGCCCGTTTTATTAAACAGAAACTTAATGTTGAATCTTGCGAATACAAACCTGATTTGCATATGCTTAAAATGATGTACAAATGGACAAACGACTTCGAACGTAACAGGGCCGATTTTGCCACCTTACTCAATGAGTATCGTCATAAGCTTATCGTTATTTCCAAACCATCTCAGCTGAATAAATTTTTCGAATTTCCCTATTGACTTTTTAAAGCGATTCTTTCTTATTTACATCGTAAGATAAAATCAGCTTCTCCGCTATCACAACTGCGTTAAAGCTTTGTTAAAAATTCATATAAAAATAAAAATCCTGTAAAATCAAATGATTTTACAGGATTTTTTATAAAGCTTTCTTCTATGCTTTTGAACACAAAAAAAGTATTGATACCCAGTACATTTCCTTATTTCATCAACGTAACCAAAACCGCTTTTTGAGCATGAAGGCGATTTTCTGCCTCTTCAAAAATGTATTTTGCATGGATATCCATGATTTCGGCACTGATTTCTTCTCCCCTGTGAGCGGGTAAACAATGTAACACCATGGCATCCGATTTAGCGGCTGACATCAAATTTCGGTCGACGCAATAGCCCGCAAAAGCCTTTTCACGCTTTGCTTTTTCTTCTTCCTGCCCCATAGAGGTCCAAACATCCGTAATCACCACATCCGCATTTTGAGCCGCCTGCTGTGGATTGTCCGTCATTGAAAAAACCTTATAAGCTGCGGCAAAATCCAAAACTTCTTGTGCCGGCTGATAGTCTTTGGGACAGGCAACCGAAACCTCCATTCCTACCTTTAAGCCGCCGACAATCAAAGAATTCATCATATTATTGCCGTCACCGATGAAACACATTTTAAGTCCCTCTAAAGTATCTTTAAATTCACGGATAGTCATTAAATCGGCAAGCACTTGGCAGGGATGAGCAAAATCCGTGAGCGCATTGATAACGGGGATACTGCCGTATTCAGCCAGTTTCTCCACTTCTTCCTGTTCAAAGGTACGAATCATGATGCCATCCAAATAGCGGGAAAGCACTCTAGCCGTATCTTCTACAGGTTCTCCGCGTCCAATCTGCATTTCATGGCCGGATAGAAAAAGAGGATGACCGCCCAACTGATACATCCCCACCTCAAAAGAAACTCTTGTGCGGGTAGAGGCCTTTTCAAAAATCATGCCAAGTGTTTTTCCCTTTAACAGATGATGTTGAATCCCATGCTTATTCTCATATTTTAACTGGTCGGCAAGATTTAAAATCTCCAAAATTTCTTCTTTGGAGCAGTCCAAAAGCTTTAACAAATGTTTCATGCAATTGATATCCTTTCACAGCTATACTTGGTTTTCACGCATACTTTATTATTCCGATATTATTTCTCTAAAAATACAAAGTCCACGGTCAATCTCTTTTTTGGTAATGGTCAAAGGCGGCAAAAAACGGATTAAATCCTTGGCTGTTAAAACCAGAAGTCCTTTTTGAGCACAGGCAAGCAGCACTGCCTTAGCCTCTTTATGCCTTAATTGCACACCAATCATCAAACCTTTTCCTCTTACCAATTCCACTTCTTCCATTTGCTCCAGTTGAGCCCTGATGTATTCGGCCTTTTCTTTTACTTCTTCTAAAAAACTTTCACGGCACACTCTGTCCATTACGACCAAAGCCCCTGCACAAACAACGGGATTGCCACCAAAGGTTGAACCATGCAAACCCGGCTGAAAGATATCTTTTAACTTTTCATTTACGATGCAGACACCAATCGGCAGGGGGGGCAGGCCGCCGCCCAAGCCTGTGGCCGTCGTTACGACATCGGGGAGAATCCCAAAATCCTGATAGGCAAAAAAAGTACCGGTGCGCCCAATGCCCGTCTGCACCTCATCAACCATCAGCAGTACGTTTTTTTCATCACAGAGCTTTCGCAAATCCTGTACAAATTCTTTTGACAGCGGAATCACACCGCCCTCACCCTGTATCAATTCAATAAAAATGGCGCATACTGTACCGTCCAGTTGATTTTCAATGCTTACAATACTTTCTTTTTCAGCATAGAGAAACCCCTCTGTTAGCGGCTGAAAATGCTGATGAAAGGTTTCCTGTCCGGTCGCTTTCAGAGTGGTAATGGTACGCCCATGAAAAGAATCTTTTAAAGTAATGACCTTATCGGCACCGAATTTTTCTCCGTATTTTCTGGCCACTTTAATGGCACATTCATTTGCTTCAGCTCCGGAATTTCCAAAAAACGATTTGCTTAGGCCCGAAGCTTTTGCCAATTTTTCTGCCAACCTTGTGTTGACCGGACTATAATAGTAATTGGAAATATGCTGAAGCTCCGCCGCTTGTTTCTGTACAGCCTGCACCCATTCATCATCACAAAATCCCAACGAGTTTACGCCGATACCCGATGTAAAATCAATATATTCTTTTTGATTGACATCATAAGCTACCGCATTTTTTCCTTTTACCAACGCCACCTCCACTCTGCCGTAAGAATGCATGATATATTCATTTTCTTGTTGTTTAATACTTTCAAAAGTCATTTCCATTCTCCTTAATACAGCATGGTGCCGATACCTTCATCGGTAAAAAGTTCAATTAAAATCGAGTGCGGTACTCTGCCGTCAATAATATGCGCCCGCTTGACCCCCCGTCTGACTGCCTCTACACAGCAGTCAATTTTAGGAATCATCCCGCCGCTGATGATATTTTCTTTTTTCAGACTGTTTACTTCACTGACATTGACAACCGGAATGATGGTAAATTCATCGTCTTTATCCCGCAAAAGGCCTCGAATATCCGTCATTAAAATCAGTTTAGTAGCTCCCAGTTCGGCAGCAATCCGTGCCGCCGCAATATCCGCATTGATATTATACACTTCTCCGTTATAGCCGGACGCAATCGTAGAGATAATCGGCACATAGCCGCTTTCGATCGTTTTGTGAATCACCTTGGGATTCACTTCTTGTATCTCGCCGACAAAACCCAAATCCTCCAATGAGGCCAATTGAACCGCTTTCAGCATAGAACCGTCTAACCCGCAGAGTCCCATACCATTGCCGCCCGCCTTTTCCAACAACTGCACCAAATCCTTATTGACCTTGCCGGCCAAAACCTGCTGTACGATTTCTATCGTTTCAGCATCGGTATAGCGCAGCCCATTGACAAACTTGCTTTCTTTACCAATCTTCGTTAGCATATCATTAATTTCCGGTCCGCCGCCATGCACGAGCACAACGTTAATCCCGACCAAATGCATCAGCACAATATCGCTCATAACTGCACTTTTCAGTTCTTGATTTACCATGGCGTTGCCGCCGTATTTAATCACCACAGTTTCTCCGGCATATTTTTTGATATAAGGGAGCGCTTGTATCAGTACAGCGGCTCTTTCATTAATCGATATATTCATGGTAAACCTCCGAAAATAGATGCATCTCAATCAATCTTATTTTTACAGATTGGAAACGGAAAAAATCAATAAAGCCAACACACTCATCACCAACAAAAAATGTGCCGTTATGGCGGCGAGCAGACCTCTTCGGATTGACAATTTCACCTTTTGCTTATCCGCCACAAAATAATATATCAGACAAAGCAGCAAAAAAATCAAATGTACAAGCGTTAGGGCGGGATCTGCTATCCACTCCATTTTGGTAAAAGAAAGGATAAGTATGACACAAAAAGAGAGCAGTAAATAAATGGATAAATAAGCCGTCACTTTATCCCAATGGTTCGCGGACAATTTAGACTTCGTCGTTTTTTTCATGGTGTTCTCCTATCACGTTTTACGTTCGATAATCACCATTTATTTTAACATAATCATAGGTCAAATCACAACCATAAGCCTCGGCAAAAGCATTTGCCTGCTTTAAATCAATTTGAATGATAATAGTGTCTGCTGAAAGCACCTGCGCCGCATGTTCTTCTGAAAAATCGACACCTGCTCCCTTTTGGCAAACCAATACCAGTTCGGAACGAAACGTAACATCGATTTTTTCAACATCAATTTCAGCACCGGAATAGCCAATGGCACAGAGTACACGTCCCCAGTTGGCATCTTCCCCAAACATAGCCGCTTTTAAAAGGTTAGAGCAAATTACGGCTTTTGCCACAGTTTTAGCGGTGTCTTCATTTTTGGCTCCGCTGACTTTTGAAATCAAAAGTTTGGTGGCTCCCTCTCCGTCCTTTGCCATCATCATCGCCAATTTTCGGCAGACAGCCTCTAAACCTTTGACAAACAACCAGAAATTTTCATTTTCTTCTGTAATTTCTTCGTTCTCCGCCATTCCGTTTGCCAAAACTAAATAGGTATCGTTGGTTGACGTATCGCCGTCTACGCTTACCATATTAAAGGTTTTGTCCGTCACCAAACGCACTGCTTTTTGCAGCATGGCAGAAGAAATACAACAATCTGTAGTAGAAAAGCCGAGCATGGTTGCCATATTGGGATGAATCATACCGCTGCCCTTGGCAATCCCGCCGATATGCACCTTTTTCCCCCCGATTGTCAAAGAAACTGCCGCTTCTTTGGCAAAGGTATCGGTGGTCATAATGGCAGTTGCCGCTAAGAGAGAACCGTTTTCATCCAGACCTTTTACCAATTCGGCAGCGGCATTCTCAATGGGTTCAATCGGAAGAATCTGACCGATGACACCAGTAGAAGCCACTAGAACATCTTCTCTCTTGAGTAAGAGTAAACGGGCGGCAATTTCGCACATTTTTTTTGCTTTTTCAATACCGTCCGCATTACAGGTATTGGCATTGCCCGAATTAATGATGACCGCCTGCGCCTTTCCATCTTTCAAGTGTTCCTGTGTAACGATAACCGGTGCACCTTTCACAAGATTTTGTGTGTACACAGCGGCGGACCGGCAAGGCACCTCACTATAAATCAAGGCTAAATCAGGCTTTGCTTTATTTTTACGGATTCCGCAGTGCATCCCGTTTGCCAAAAATCCCTTCGCTGCTGTTATGCCGCCTTGTATAAACTCCATCTGGACCTCCTGCATCTCTTAACTCTAAATCATTTTATTTTCAACATTTACTGAAATTATGGTGGAAAATCTTTATTATCTCTTCTGAAACTTAGAAGGCCGGAGGAATCAACAGCAAGCCCTCTGTTTCTCCTAACCCTAAGCATAAATTCATGTTTTGGATTGCCTGCCCTGCCGCTCCCTTTACCATGTTATCAATGGCAGAAATAGCCATCAAAGTGCCCGTGCGGGAATCCACTCTCACCGCAATATCACAGTAATTGGTATACCAGACATGGCGGATATTCGGCACACGCTCCGGCGGGAGCAGACGAATAAAGGCCTCCTGTCCATAAGCAGACTGATAGATTTCATTGATTTCCTGCTGGGTAATCACTTTTTTAAGTCTTGCATAACAGGTGGCTAAAATCCCCCTATTGACAGGCAATAAATGCGGAACAAAAGTGATATGAACTTCTTCTCCTGAAAGCTGACTGAGCGTTTGTTCAATCTCAGGTGTATGACGATGAGAGGCCACCTTGTACGCATAAAAGTTCTCGTTGAGTTCGGGATAGTGATTGGCTTGGTTGGGTTTTCTGCCGGCACCCGTCACCCCTGATTTACAGTCCGCAATCATCCCTTTGGTGTCGATTACACCTGCCCGAAGAGCAGGGGCTAACGCCAAAGGAACTGCTGTTGTGTAACAGCCGGGATTGGCAATCAGCTTTTGATTTTTGATTTTTTCACGGTTGAATTCCGGTAACCCGTAAACGGCTTTTTGGTGCAATTCTTTATCATCAAAAACACCGTCATACCAAGTTTTGTAGGTTTCCTCGTCTTTTAATCGAAAATCTGCCCCTAAGTCAATAAAGATTTTTCCTGCTTCATCACAGGCCTTTGCCAAATCCTGTGAGAGTCCATGGGGTAAAGCCGCAAAAATCACGTCCGATTTTTTCAATACCTCTTGCTCGGTTTCACAAACCAAATCACAAATTTGAAAGTAAGAGGGATAGACATCGGAAAGCTTCATTCCTTCAAAGCTTACCGAGCTAACTGCCGCAATTTCAGCCTTGGAATGTCCCATAATCAAACGGCAAAGTTCCGCTCCCGCATAACCTGTTGCACCAACAATTCCTACTTGTATCATCCTTATGACATTCCTTTCTCTTCATAAATCACGACAATTATTTTTGAATCAGACTTAAAACTCGTTTTACTTGCTTTTGCACGTTTTCCGGCGAGGGTCCACCCAGTACATTTCTTCCATTCACACAGGTGTCCAAAGAAATCGCCTGATAGATTCCTTCATCAAAGTCAGAACAAATCGTCTGATATTGTGAGAGCGGTAAAGTTTCCAATGTCAGGTTTTCTGCAATACACAAGGCAACCAGCTCTCCTGTTATCTTATAAGCGTCACGGAAAGGAATTCCCTTTTCTGCCACCAAATAATCAGCACAATCCGTAGCATTGATAAAACCTTTCGCCGCCGCATTTCTCATATTTCCCGTAAGAACGGTCATGGTTTCCACCATGGGAATCAACGGCGTGATACACAATTTCAGTGTATCCACTGCGTCAAAAACAGATTCCTTATCCTCCTGCATATCTTTATTATACGCAAGGGGCAAGCCTTTCATCATGGTTAGTAACGCCATTAAATCACCAAACACCCGGCCGCTCTTCCCACGAATCAATTCGGCTATATCTGGATTTTTTTTCTGCGGCATAATACTGGAACCTGTCGAAAAAGCATCATCCAACTCTATAAACTTAAATTCCCAAGAACACCATAAAATAATTTCTTCACAAAAGCGGGATAAGTGCACCATCACCATGGATACGGCAAAAGCAATTTCCGCACAGAAATCACGGTCGGCTACCCCGTCCAGACTATTTTGGCTTACAGCGGAAAAACCAAGTAGTTCTGCTGTCAATTCACGGTTTAAAGGATATGTCGTGCCTGCCAAAGCACCGCTGCCCAATGGCATAACGTCCAATCGTTTTTCGGCATCTTCAAAACGTTCTAAATCTCTTAAGAGCATTTCACAATATGCCAGCAGATGATGCCCGAAAGTGATGGGCTGCGCCCTTTGCAAATGGGTATAGCCCGGCATAACCGCATGACTGTATTGTTCGGCTTTATCGCATAAAACCTTTATTAAATCCTTTAGTAATTCTTGAATTGCCGCACATTCCTTTTTTAAAGTGAGCCTTACATCCAAAGCCACTTGGTCATTACGGCTGCGGGCGGTATGCAGACGTTTGCCTGCCGAACCGATTCTTTCCGTCAATTCGCCCTCAATAAAAGTGTGAATATCCTCTGCATTCGGGTCAATCATCAGCTTTCCGTTTTTGATATCTTCACAAATGCGGGTAAGTTCTGCACAAATTTTGTCGCCCTCAGATTTTTCAATAATACCGCAAGCGGCCAACATGGTGGCATGGGCGATACTGCCCTTGATATCTTCTTCAAACATACGGCTGTCAACCGAAATGGAAGAGTTAAAATCATTGGTTTTGGGGTCTGCCTCTCTGGCAAACCGACCTTTCCAAAGCTTCATAGGTTTGATTTCCTCCCGACCGTTTTGATAATGCTTATTCTTTAATCAAGCCTTTCTCGCCTTGCACTTTAATCGGCAAACCGTATAGGTTGATAAACCCTGCTGAATCATTTTGGTCGTACACTTCATCTTCATCAAAGGTGGCAATTTCTTCATCATACAAAGAATAAGGAGAACTGACGCCGGCATCAATGATGTTGCCCTTATAAAGTTTCAGTTTTACATCACCTGTGACATACTCTTGTGTGGAAGTGACAAAAGCAGATAAGGCAGAACGCAGGGGCGTATACCATTTTCCGTTATAAACCAAATCGGCAAACTCCAAAGCAACCTTTTGCTTATAATGATAGGTATCTTTATCCAGACAAATTTCTTCTAATTTATTATGGGCATGATATAAAATTGTGCCGCCGGGGGTTTCATAAACCCCTCTTGATTTCATGCCCACCAAACGGTTTTCAACAATATCGGCCAGACCTACACCGTTTTTACCGCCGATTTCATTGAGTGCGGTAATCATTTCCACCCCATTTAAAGTCTTCCCGTTTAATTGTGTCGGAATCCCCTTCTCAAAATGCAAGGTCAAATAAGTGGGTGCGTCCGGAGCCTGTTCCGGTGATACCCCCAGTTCCAAAAAGCCTTCTTTATTGTATTGCGGTTCATTGTCGGGATTTTCCAAATCCAAGCCTTCATGGCTAAGGTGCCATAAATTTTTATCTTTGGAATAATTGGTTTCACGATTGATTTTCAGCGGGATTTGATGCGCCTCTGCATATTCGATTTCTTGTTCACGAGATTTGATATCCCATTCTCTCCAAGGAGCAATAATGACCATTTTGGGAGCAAAAGCTTTAATGGTCAGTTCAAAACGAACCTGATCATTACCTTTGCCGGTACAGCCATGACAAATGGCATCGGCACCCTCTTTTTTGGCAATTTCCACGATTCTTTTGGCAATAATCGGTCTGGCAAAAGAAGTGCCCAACAAATATTTGCTTTCATAGACAGCGCCGGCCTGAATCGTCGGGTAGACAAAGTCCTGCACAAAGTCTTCTTTCAAATCCTCAATGTATAATTTGGAAGCGCCCGTTTTCAGCGCCTTTTCCTCTAAGCCGTCCAACTCTGTCCCTTGACCCACGTCACCGGAAACAGCAATAACTTCGCAATTATTATAATTTTCTTTTAGCCATGGAATAATAATAGAGGTATCCAAACCGCCTGAATAGGCCAACACTACTTTTTTAATTTCTTTCTTTGTTTTTGCCATGATGAACTCTCCTTTATCCGATTCATTATCTTATGTCCTCGCTCTATAATGATTAATTATACACTTATTTTCATAAAAATCAACCTTTTTATGAATAATTATTCCGTTTATAGTGACTAAATATACTCATTTTTTTCTTTACTTTTTGTTTAATCTCGCAAATTCAATCAAAAAAATAAAAAATACACCGTATATTCTCTTTTATTCTTATGAATAAAATTTGATTATACGGTATATACAAATATTATACATTAATCTGTGCTGATAAATCGTTCTACTGCTGAAATCAATCTTTGCGGTACATTGGCCACAATCAAAAGTCCGTTTTCTACATATTCTTCTTGTACGACAGCGCCCTCTTCCCGCAAATCAGCAGCAAGACCACTTTTAGAAAAAGGCAGCAGCAGCCGCATTTTCACTGTCTTTTCCGGCAGATTTTCTTCAATTGCAAGCAAAAGCTCTTCTATCCCTTCACCGGTTGCCGCGCTGATTCTTACGGCCTGCATGACATTGACAGGCATGTTGTTCTGCTTGGCAATGTCCCACTTATTGAGTACCGTTAAAACGGGACGCTCTCCCGCTCCCATACTCTGCAATATGTCATTGGTCACCTCGATATGCTCTTTTAATTCTTCGTTGGAGGCATCACACACATTGAGAACAATATCTGCAGTGACAGCCTGCTCCAAGGTTGATTTAAAAGCTTCTACAAGATGATGCGGCAATCGGCGAATCAGGCCCACGGTATCAATTAAGACCACCGACTTTCCGCTGGGAAGTTTCAATGCCCGGGCCGTTGGATCCAGTGTGGCAAACAGTTTATCTTCCGCCAACACTCCTGCCTGCGTCAAGCGATTCATCAGGGTACTTTTACCGGCATTGGTATATCCCATTAAAGCAACTGTCACCACATTTTCTTTTCGGCGGCGCTTGGACATCTCCTGCCGGTTCGCCTCTACCTTTCTCAATTGTGCCTTTAAACTCTCTATTTTACGGTGAATATGCCGCCGGTCTGTTTCCAGTTTTGTTTCACCGGGACCTCTTGTTCCAATCCCGCCGCCCAAACGGGAAAGTGCTGTTCCTTTTCCGGTCAGTCGAGGTAAAATATATTTCAGCTGGGCCAACTCCACTTGCAGCTTACCCTCACTGCTTTGCGCCCGAAGAGCAAAAATATCCAAAATCAAAATGGTACGGTCAATCACCCGCACATCACATTCTTTTTCCAGATTGCGAATCTGTGTGGGCGTCAATTCTCTATCGAAAATTATTACGTCAATTTCGTGCCGGCGGCACACTTCCGCCACCTGTTCTACCATTCCGCTGCCAATGCAGGTGGAGGATTTGGGCACAGCCCGCTTTTGCACAATGGTTAACACAGGGTCTGCACCTGCACTTTTGGTAAGCTCCTGTAATTCTTTGAGGGAGGATTCCACATCAAAATCGCCTGTATCCAAAGACACCAATAGTGCCTTTTCTGCTTCAATTGTATTTTCTGTCAAATTCATTCTCCTTTATGAAAACAGCACACCGCAATCTGTAAGTGTAGTTTTCATTAAAAATTTTCTTTACTTTCATAGTATTACACAATTGCCTGTACGTCAATCAAAAACACTCCATAAGGTATAGTTTACCCTATAGAGCGTTCTATTTTTTAGCGATTTCTGGTCATTTTAAAATATTTTATGCACTGTACTCAGTCTATTAGTAGTTTGGATAGATATATCCTTCAATAGCTTCTGCCGGTTTCACGTTTTTCACTAACAATTTGGGTTCTCGAAAATTCTCTCCCTCATGAATCTCCAAAACGCCCTGAACCGTTACCCATGATGATTCTTCTAATTCAGCAACTTTATCATATTCTGCACGCATTCCTACAGGCGTTAAATCTGCGATACAGCAGGTCATCATTAAACGGGCAGGCACAAATTCATTTTTGTTCAAAATATCGGATTCTGTAAAAACAAAGCCCGTCAACTCAATTTGATATCCCTGAAATTCATCCATTCGATTGTAAATTTCAGACATCCACTCTGAAAAATCATTATTGGCAACCACAATTTTTTTATTTTTCTTATCCAAACCAGAAAGTTCCAAAGTATTTTCTGCCGCTGAACCCGTGCTGTTATTTGTTTGAGATTGTGTTTGCATGGTGGCTCCCATAGCATTTCCGCCTGCATAATTGCCCGATATATCGGTAGAATTCATAATGTTTTGGGGCAAAAACAAAATCAATGCCGTCGGAATCAGTAAGATTAGACAATGCATAACCTTTATTTTATATTGCGGGCGGAATAAGCGCCCGCAAGAAACCACACTCCATAACAGCAGCACGACAACAGCAAAAATCAGATATGGAAACATCTTAGGCGTTACATAGGATAAATATTTTTGACTTGCTAAAAACCAAATGGTGGAACAAACAAACAGCAAATAACAAGCCAACTCTAAAAAGACTTGAGGATTCCATTTTTTAGCCTGTATTTTCATTTATATGCCTCCTACGCTGTACACAGCAAAAACAATCAGATAACAGACAACCGCCGACACCGCCATAATTCTTACGACAAATCTTTTGGGAAATCCGGAAGAAAGCATCATCATATTTTTAATATCCATCATTGGTCCCCAAACGAGAAAACCCATAATGGCTCCCATAGGAAATTGGTTGGCAAAACTTCTTCCAATTACTGCATCGGAAGATGAACACAACGAAAGCAAAAATCCCATTAACATCATCACGGCAAGCGAAAGTGCCAAGCCGCCTGTACCCTTCATTGCTGTGAACCAACCGGAACCCATGGCCTGAAAAACAGAGGCGATGAACGTGCCTATCACCAAATATTTTCCCACATCAAAAAATTCTGCTTGTGCGTGGCGGACAAACAACTCTGCTTTCCCTTTAAAACCTGTCACACTTTCGGCTCCTTGGTAACAACCGCAGCTGCACATAATCCTATCAAACTTTCCTGTAAACACAGACACCGTTTTTTTCTTTTTTTCCCAAACACCGACGCATATGCCAATCAGCAGGGAACAGACAATCCCAAACGCCACACGCTGCAGCATAACAGCCGTATTTCCGCCGAAGGCATAGTATGTAGAAATCATCACCACAGGATTAATCACCGGAGAAGCCGTCATAAACGTTATTGCCGCCGGCAGAGGAACACCTTTTTTGACTAAGCTTTTAAAGATGGGAATGGATGCACAGTCGCAAACCGGCAGACAAAACCCCGCCACAACAGCCACAAGCATTCCCAAAATAGGAGATTTTGGGAATCGATTTTCAATCCACGTCTGCGGCACGAAAATTTGAATCAATGAAGACAGCAATACACCAATTAAAAGAAACGGAATCGCCTGTAAAATAA
Organism: uncultured Oscillospiraceae bacterium; assembly: GCA_900549675.1. GTDB lineage: Bacteria > Bacillota > Clostridia > Oscillospirales > Acutalibacteraceae > Scatolibacter. The sequence goes on from URPG01000002.1 coordinate 23,481, forward strand.
TTCCAAGAAAAATAGTGGCAATTTTTTCAAGTGGAACATTTGCCCCTTCCAGCAAGGGTCTTGCAAAAAAAGACATAACCAAGCCCCACAATATTACAAGGAAAAAAATATCCATGGGATTTTCTTTGCGCTTGAGAACCTTTTTATACAAAAATTCATCACCTTGCTCTGCCCCTAAAACCTGCGCACTCGCATTCAACTCATTAAATATTTTTGTGATTTTCTTTCTTCCTTGTTTATCCTGCACGCCTCTTACAATTATCAAATCACTGTTAATAATTTGCTCAGGCAGTGCTTCGCCTGTTCTTCCTAATAAAGAGTCAATCTGAGCCGCATCAGCAATATGAACCACTTTTTCAATTTTACAAACTTTCCTCAACGCAGGCTGTAAAAAAAGCTGATACAATTCACCAAACGGAATCATTCCATTCCACTCTACCCATATATTCTCCAAAGTATCAGCATGCGTTTCAATATAACTAGCAATGGACTGTAATATATCCTGTGGGTTCTTTTCCCAGTTTCGTTTGGAATAAACCTGTATTTCACAATCTGGGTTAGCCGTAGATACTTCAATCTCGCCATTTTCAAATTGAATCACGAGATGATTATAGTTTTGTCCCTCTCTGCCCAGCATTCGATTGAGAAATGTGGTTTTGCCGCTTTCCAAAAAACCTGTCACTACATAAACCGGAATTGTCATCGCATTACCCTTTCTCAAATAGATCTTTTATTTTTTGTGTCTTTAAGTTTTCCCCTATAATACACAAGACATTTCCCTTTGCGTCTGACGGGGTAAGGCTCATTTCACCCGTCACATACTGCACATTCATATATCCATCAGGGGTGGGCACAATCCCTTTTGCCCTTACCACATTACCATATTGAGAATTCTGTATCCCCTTAATAAACGCTTCGAGTTCATGCTTGCTGTATGCATTATTTATTGGTAAAGTCACCGTATCAAATACATCTTCCGCATGGTGGTGATTGCCCTTGCAGGCACAGCCATACTCGTGGCCGTGGTCATATGTATCATGGCAACTCTCATCATTATGTTCATGCGTACTGTGGCACGCACAGTCATGTTTGTGGTTATGATTTTGATGAGAAATAGAATTTTCTCTCAACAGCTTTTGCATATCCAACGTTTCCCACGGAACAGAAAACAGCTTTGCCTGCGCATTCAGTTCCCGCACCAAATCTTCTGCTTGCCTCACTTTATCGGAGAACTCTTCCACACGGCTGAAAACAATACTGTCGGCATGTTCAATTTGGTCTTCAAAAAATTCACCGAAATTGTCAAGATATAGTGAACAGCGTTTAACATCTACCACTGCTATTTTGCCCCGCACTTTTCCCAAGGAGGAAATTCGTTCATCTTCACAAACCCTCAGTATATCCGACAATTTACCGACACCCGAAGGCTCAATCACCACAATATCCGGTTGAATCTCTTTCAATAATTGCTGCAAAGCTGCTGCAAAATCACCTGAAAGACTACAGCAGATACAGCCTGAACTGATTTCCTTCACTTCTACTCCGCTGGATTGCAGTAAAGCAGAATCCACACTGATATCCCCAAAATCATTCTCAATTAAAACAACTTTCTGCTGCGAAAAGGATTCTCGAATCATCTTTTGAATGAAAGTAGTCTTTCCTGCTCCTAAAAAACCTGATACAATATATATTTTTGCCGGCATATAGGCCTCCTTTATTGGGCTTTATTTGGTACGGCAATGCTTGCAATAGCCGTATATCTCAAAATTATGCTCTGTGACTTCAAAATTTTCTTGTTCCTCCCGAAAAATCTCTCGCAAAGGCAAATGATGTATGGATATCATTTTATGGCACTTTAAACAGACTGCATAACAGCAGTGGGAGGGCTGATTTAGTTTATAAAAGGTGCCCTCTGAGCCCGGAATTAAAAAACGGGAAATCATCCCCTGTTCTTCCATTGAACCCAATGCACGATACACAGTGGAAATCCATATTGTTTTTCCGTCATTTTCCATGATTTGATAAATCTCTGACGCGCTCATGGGTTGGCTGCTTTTTTCCAATATAGTTAAAACTTCCTGCCTGAATTTCGTTTTTTTAAATCCTTTTGGCCAATCTATGTCTTGTACCATCTATAGTTCCTCTTTGCCTAATCAATCTGTTTTCTATATGCGTTTGATTCGCATTTAAAACATTGTAACTCTTTGTAACCATTTTGTCAACGCAATTTCTATAGAGATAAAAAAATACTGTCAGCAAAATTGCTGACAGTATCATTTTTATCATAACTTAAAATTAGAACCTATATTTAGAAGTTTCCGCCTGTTAAGTCTTCTACAATCAGAGTTCTCACTGTATTGGTATTCACAGCGGGAGCGGCAGTAGGAGCTGTCTGTTCCACTTTGGGAGCTTCTGCGGTCTTTACGGTTTCAGCAACTTTTGGCTGAGCCGCTTCACCTCCGGCATTTCTCCACTTGATGAACTTTTCGGCAACCTGCGGAAATAAAGCATAGCTAAGCACATCTTCTTCACTCTTGGCAAAGTCTTTGCTTTCTTCACGATAATGCTCCATCTCCGGCTTTAGCAAATCAGCCGGACGGCAGGTGATAACCTCTTCATTTCCAATGGCTTTTTTACGAACTTCTTCGTTTACTTGGCCGGGAAGCTGACCATATTCGCCTTTTAAAAGACCCTTAGATTCTTTTGTGACCATCTTATAGCGCTCACCAGCCAAAATATTGAAAACAGCCTGTGAACCAACAATTTGACTGGTCGGCGTGACCAACGGAGGATAACCGAAATCTTCTCTCACACGGGGGATTTCAGCCAACACCTCATAATATTTATCTTCTGCGTTCGCTTGTTTCAATTGTGAAATCAAGTTAGAAAGCATTCCGCCGGGTACCTGATACAACAAAGTATTGGTATCCACCTTTAGAACCTTGGGGTCTACGTCAAGCTTATCCGCCACTTTGCGGAAATGGGCGGCTGCCTCGCTCAAAAGAGCTAAGTCAAAACCGGTATCACGGCTTGTGCCCTGCAAGGTAGCAACCAATGATTCCGTTGCCGGCTGTGCTGTACCGTTCGACAGCGGTGACAAAGCGCAGTCCACAATATCTACACCGGCCTGTATCGCCATAAGGTTGGTCATGTCGCCGGTTCCGGTTGTGTTATGTGTATGCAGATGAATCGGCACACTTACATTTTCTTTCAGCTTTTTCACCAGTGAATAAGCGTCATAGGGCAGCAACAGGTTTGCCATATCTTTGATACAGATAGAATCTGCACCCATTTTTTCAAGCTTCATGGCAAGCTTTACAAAATAATCTTCACTGTGAACTGGGCTCTTGGTATAGCTAATGGCAGATTCACAGTGACCGCCGTATTCTTTTACGAATTTCATAGCGGCTTCCATATTTCTTGTATCATTCAATGCGTCAAACACACGCACAACATCAATGCCGTTCTCAATTGATTTTTTGCAGAACTGCTCTACAACATCATCTGCATAATGCTTATAGCCTAAAATATTTTGACCACGTAAAAGCATTTGCAATTTTGTGTTCGGCAAAGCTTTTTTAAGGGTTCTGAGTCTTTCCCATGGATCTTCATTTAAAAAGCGCATGCAAACATCAAATGTAGCACCGCCCCAACATTCTAATGACCAATATCCGACTTTATCTAAAATCTCACAAGCCGGGAGCATATCTTCCAGACGCATACGGGTAGCCGCCTGTGACTGGTGAGCGTCACGCAGAATGGTATCCATGATTTTTACAGGATTATTTGCCATAACTTCTCTCCTCCATTTGCTTTTGTATTCTGAGCTTGATTGCCAAAAAATCAGGCAATTGTGCAAAGAAGGGTTCCGCTTTCAACAGTGGAGCCAGCTGTTACTGCAACAGACGTAACCACACCGTCTTTCGGTGCCATAATTTCATTTTCCATTTTCATGGCTTCTAAGATCATGAGAACATCGCCGGATTTTACGCTTTGTCCTGCTGTTACATTCACAGACAAAATGGTGCCGGGCATCGGAGAAGCGATTTTTTCGCCTTCACCTGACGATGCGGCAGGGGGC
>URPG01000003.1 GCA_900549675.1 uncultured Oscillospiraceae bacterium
TGCCTTCCCTCATAATGGAAGCGGGCGTGCTGGGGTATTTATCGGCAACATCTTCTGTTGTATCAACATTGACATGCAGCAAGTGGAACTCTATCAAGGATCTGTTTTGCTCGGCAGCTATGGTTCCACTTACTATAAAACACCCGCCTCCGACATCCGAACAACCCCCAATATGTATCTCATCGAAATGAGGAAACGCGGCAACCGCGTGAGGGTCTATTCCGGCAACAGCAACACCCTCCGCTTCACGGCAACGGTATCACCGACAAGCGGTTATTGCGGCATTCGGTCGGACAATGAAATCAAGTGTGAACTTCTGCGTTTAGGCGATGCCTGGACATACGAACCGTATGAAGCCTTTGATGTGACGATGCCAAACGGTACTACCGAAACTTACGGCAGAATCGCCCGGAGTAACGTGACATGGGACAGTGAATTCGAGGTATTCACGCTGTCTTCAGACGTGGAGGAATCCTCTACCCGAAGTGAGGATATCTCGATGGATTACGACTTTGTGCATTCAGCGATGCTATACATTCCCTGCAACGCTGACTATACTGCAAAATTCACACCACGTGATATCAATGTCTGGTGCTCGAGGATATTCCTCGGCGATGGGGATGGTTTTGGTATCGTCTACTACCAAGATGTAGATTCGATCGTCTACTGGGCAAATGAAGCGGCATACCGATGGGGTTTGCGTGGGTTTGCCTTGTGGTCACTCGGGCAAGAAGACTTACGGCTTTGGGAGGCACTCCCGAAACAGAGTTAAAAATGACCATTCATATCGGCATTAGCGCCTGCTTATTTTAGCAGGTGTTTTTTATGCAATCAAACAGGAGGAAAACAGAAATGAAAGAGATTTGGAATTGGATTCAGGTTGTGTTTACAGCCATTGGAGGTACCCTTGGCTGGTACTTAGGCGGATTGGACGGTTTCCTTTACGCACTCATCGCCTTTGTAGTTGTCGACTACATCACAGGTGTGCTTCGTGCAATTGTGGAGAAGAAACTTTCCAGCCGGATCGGAGCACAGGGTATCGCCAAGAAGGTAGCGCTATTTCTTGTGGTCGGTATTGGTCATCTCATTGACACTTACCTGCTCGGAGGCACAGGAGCACCGCTTCGTACAGCAATTATCTTCTTCTACATTGCTAATGAGGGTATTTCTCTTGTTGAGAATGCCACGGCTATTGGGATACCTGTGCCTGAAAAGTTAAGAGATGTGCTGGCACAGCTTCATGGAAAGGACGGCAAAACGAAATGAACCTTCATAAACTCATTTTGACCAACAATGCTTGCTACAAAGCGGGTCGAACTATCACTCCTAAGGGCATCATGGTGCATTCAACAGGGGCAAATAACCCAAACCTCAAGCGCTATGTAGGTCCAGATGACGGTCTACTGGGCAAGAACCAGTATAACAACCATTGGAATCAGGATAGACCGGATGGGCGGCAGGTCTGCGTACATGCCTTTATTGGCAAACTGGCAGATGGCAGTATCGCAACCTATCAGACTCTGCCCTGGAACCACCGAGGTTGGCATGCCGGAGGTTCTGCTAACGATACACACATCGGCTTTGAAATCTGCGAGGACGGGTTGACCGATGCCTCGTATTTTTCTGCCGTATACAAGGAAGCCTTGGAACTTTGCGTCTATCTTTGCAAACAGTATGGGCTGACAGAGAAAGATATAATCGGGCATTACGAGGGGTATCAGAAAGGTATCGCTTCAAATCATGGCGATCCTAAAAATTGGTTCCCAAAGCACGGCAAGAGCATGGATACTTTCCGTGCTGATGTTAAGGCTGGGCTTGCAGCAGTAACGCCCGCTTCCGTCATACCTGCAACATCGAAAAAATACTATCGTGTACAGGTCGGTGCATACTCCGTTAAGGCAAACGCAGATGCCATGCTTACCAAGCTTAAAGCGGCCGGCTTTACGGATGCCTTCATCAAGTACAGCGAGTAAACATATACGTAATGATGCCTACTGGAGAATATCTCTCTGGTAGGCATTATTTTTTTGCTCTTTTTTGTACGAATGGCTTCTTTTTTTCCAGTGGGTAGTGAGGACAAGAGTTCTCAGACTGGAGGACAAATACATGACTGTTATTGGCTCAATACCAGAAATTAAATATGAAAAGAAGCCTATTCCACAAGAGCAATTACAGCGCGAAGTTGATTATATACGAGCACAGCAGATACTCGATTCCATGCTTCAATCTGGACTTATTTCCTTGTCGGAATTCAACAAGATAACCACATTAAACCGCCAATCTTTCTCACCGGCTCTGGCACAGATTATGCCCGAAAAGCGTTGATATAACTGAGCTTTAGAGGTAATATGTCACACTGACCAAGGAGGTGAGAATTTGAAAAAGGTTACGAAAATAGGTCAAAACACAGCTGATGTAACTGAGAAGTCCAAGCTACGAGTTGCGGCTTACTGCCGTGTGTCTACAGACAGCGATAAACAACTCGAAAGTCTGGACACCCAAATAAAGCATTATGAAACCTACATCAAAGCAAATCCTGAATGGGTGTTCGCCGGTCTTTACTACGACGAGGGTATCACCGGTACAAAAAAAGAAAAGCGGCCAGAGCTGATTCGTATGATTGCCGATTGCGAGAACAAGAAAATCGACTTTATCGTGACAAAATCAATAAGCCGATTTGCACGAAATACAACCGACTGTTTGGAACTGGTCAGAAAACTACTTGACCTTGGTGTTTACATTTACTTTGAGAAAGAAAATATCAACACTGGGTCAATGGAAAGCGAACTCATGCTGTCAATCCTGAGTGGACTGGCTGAGAGTGAGTCGGTATCCATTGCGGAAAACAGCAAATGGTCAGTTAAGCGCAGGTTTCAAAATGGGACCTTCAAGATTTCCTATCCACCATATGGCTACGATACAGCTGAAGGAAAACTGGTTATAAACGAATCACAGGCGGAAATAGTACGTTTTATCTTCTCTGAAATTTTATCCGGAAAAGGCACCGGGAAAATTGCGGATGAGCTAAATCGCCGCGACGTACCATCCAAGAAAGGCGGCCGTTGGACGGCGACAACAATTCGTGGAATAGTCGGTAATGAAAAATATACAGGAGATGCTATTTTTCAAAAGACCTACACCGATATGCACTTCAATCGTCACTACAATTACGGTGAAAAAGACCAGTATCTCATTAAAAATCATCATGACGCGATTATCAGCCATGATGATTTTAATGCCGCGCAAGATATCATTGATCAACGAGGCAAAGAAAAAGGCATAGAAAAATATCAGGGTAAGTATCAGAATCGATATCCATTTTCAGGCATAATCATTTGCGAGAATTGCGGCGGAAAATTCAAGCGCCGTATCCACTCTACCGGCAGGCATAATATCGCATGGTGCTGTGCCAATCATATTACGGACACCAAGAAGTGCTCAATGAAGTACATTCCCGAATCCAGTTTTGAGTATGCATTTGTTACTATGATGAATAAGCTCATCTTCGGCCATCAAATTGTCTTAAAGCCTCTACTAATGGGGATTCGCAGCATCAGCTCCGAAGACAGCGTATCAAAATTGAATGACCTTGTTAAAAAGCTCGAAGAAAACGCAGAACAGCGGAAGGTACTGGTTGGTCTTATGACAAAAGGTTACCTGGAGCCTGCCGTTTATAATAAAGGAAATAATGAACTTCTGCAGGAAGCTGAGCGCATACAGCGTCAGAAAGAATCCCTATCTCGCCTCATAAACAGCGATAATATAAATCTTCATGAGGTCAGCGAGCTCCTTCATTATGCAACAAAATCGGAAATGCTGAATGGATTTGACGGTGAACTTTTCACCCGCTTTGTGGATCGGATTCATGTATACTCCCGATCGGAAATCGGGTTCGAATTAAAATGTGGCATAACTCTGAAAGAAAGGTTGGTGAGATAAATGAGCCACACTCCTTATGGCTACCGGATTATAAACGGAAAAGCTGTTGTTGATAAACAGGCCGCCAAGCAGATAAAAACTCTGTTTCAATCTTATTTGTCCGGTGATTCCTTGGCAACAGCCGCTAAGAAAGCTGACATTAAGGCATTCCATGCTAGTATTAGCAGAATGCTTCAGAATAAGCGTTATCTCGGGGATGAATATTATCCGGCAATAATCGATCCTGATGAATTTATGACAGTCCAAGCAGAACGTATCAGGCGGGCAGAAAAACTCGGACGAATCCACGAAGCAGAAAAACAAAAAGAGGTCGTCTTTCCCTCTACTTTCCGCTTCATCGAAGGAACTGAGCGTTTTGACGACCCGTTCCAACAGGCGGAATATTCTTACAGCCTGATAGAAAGCGAGGGACAATAAATATGGAAGAGAAAATGACTGTTACGCTACTTCCGGCAAGGAAAAAGGCCAGTTTAACAAAGAGGGACGAAGAAAACTCAAAACTCCGTGTAGCTGCTTACTGCCGCGTTTCTACGGATAGTGACGAACAGGAAACCAGTTATGATGCACAAATTACTCACTATACTGCATACATAAACAGCCACCCTGATTGGGAGCTGGCTGGAATTTATGCAGATGATGGTATCTCAGGAACTAATACAAAAAAGCGTGAGGAATTCAACCGTATGATCGATGACTGTATGGCCGGCAAAATCGACAAGGTAATCACTAAGTCGATAAGTCGGTTTGCAAGGAATACAGTGGATTGCTTGAATTACATCAGAAAGCTCAAAGATAAAAATATCCCGGTATATTTCGAGAAGGAGAACATTGATAGCATGGATTCCAAGGGCGAGATCATGCTCACCATCATGGCTTCCCTCGCTCAGCAGGAGAGCCAATCCTTAAGCCAGAATGTAAAACTGGGGCTACAGTACCGTTATCAGCAAGGTGAAATACAGATAAACTGTGCACGATTTCTCGGTTATACCAAAAACGAAAACAAGAAACTGATCATTGTTCCGGAAGAAGCCGAGGTTGTAAAACGTATCTACCGGGAATATCTCGAGGGTGCCAGTATGTTGAAAATTGCCCGTGGCCTCGAGGCTGACGGCATTCTGAACGGTGCGGGCAATAAAAGGTGGCACACAAGTAACATTAACCAGATTTTGCGAAATGAAAAATATATCGGTGATGCTCTTTTGCAAAAAACATATACCACTGACTTCCTCACGAAAACAAGAGTGAAGAACCATGGCCTTGTTCCTCAGTATTATGTGGAAAACAGCCATGAAGCCATTATCCCGCGTGAAATTTTCATGCAGGTACAGGAAGAGCTCATCCGTCGCCGCATCGTCCACACAAGCCCAAATGGAAAGAACAGAACCTTCAGCAGTACGCACAGCTTTTCAAATATGATTATCTGTGGTGGCTGCGGTGAGTTTTTCCGCAGGATTCATTGGAACAACCGGGGGAAAAAGTCGATCGTTTGGCGCTGCATTAGCAGGTTGGAAAATACTGGCCAATTCTGCGATGCCCGCACGGTATTAGAGAGCACCATTGAGCAGGTACTGGTTCGCGCTATTAATCAGACGCTCTGCGACAAGGACACCTTCCTTTCCATTCTCAAAGAAAACATTGAAACCGTCTTGAGCCATGAAAACGACACAGCCCTGGCTGACATCGACAAGCGGCTTGCTGAGCTTCAGTCAGAGCTTGTGAAGCTTGCCAGCTCCAAGGCTGATTATGAGAAGGTTGGCAATGAAATCTACCGACTGCGAGACGAAAAGCAAAAAGTACAGATGGATAATATCAACCGCGAGGAAGTCAAGAAGCGTATCGCCGATATGGACGCTTTCCTGCGGAAACAGCCCACCGCCATTACCGAATACGATGAGCAGCTAGTCCGTAGGTTGATTGAAAAAATAACCGTCTATGAGGACAAATTCATCGTAGAGTTCAAGTCTGGTGTGACGGTTGATGTGAATGAATAAACCTGAAAACAAGCAAGGTTTATCAAACTGGCTACAGGCTGAGTCGGTCATGTTTGCGAAATCAAATGGACTCTTTGATCAGTGTTAGTGTTGCGATGGAATAGTGAAATTTCAAAATTATTAGCTTCTCTCTTGACAGTTGCACAACCACCCTGTATACTTAAGCAAAAGGTGGTTGTGCAATCGCCGCAATAAGGAGGAATGAATATGGCACGTATTAATTTATCAATCGACAATGACTTGTTTACAAAAATCGAGAACGAAGCTATAAGTAAATCAACAACGGTTAATTTACTTATAATTGACTTGCTTGAAAACCTATACGCAGACACATCTGCATTCAATTACAGCGCGGCACTAATGACACTTGTTAAAGAAGCTGAATCATACGCAGTAAATCATAAAAACGGAACTGAATTTCCCCTTGTGGATTTGGATTCATTCGCGGAGATTTGCGTGGCACAGGCAGGAAACGCAAAGCTCCGGCCCTCCATGGTTCGAGCACGATTGGGCAAAATGTTTAATTCATTGGTAAGACAGGGTAACGTTTCGGGTATATCACGTGCGAAGGACTCAGATGGTAATAACAAATTTATCAGCAAAACTGCTATTTATGTCGTCGATAAGGAGGACTACCAATGAAAACCATGATTACAAGAGTATTTACTACCAAAAGCCAAAAAGAAACCATACCGAATGCATATGGGAAACTCATCGCTCTCAATCCTACTGACAAATACAATAAGCAAAAAGCTGCAGGGGCTCTTGGAGGAGCGTCACGTTGGGGGTTTATCGTTCTAAACAACGGAATATGGGAACGAATGAGATGAGGGAGGTAGCAATGAAAACTTCCGATTCGACACCCTGGCGAGCCACTCTCACCGACTGGTCTATCGTGCTCTACCCTGACATTTACAAGGCAACCAACGCCCCTGAAACTGTTTTTGCAAAGCTTAATTGTGGTCTTCCAGTCGCCTTATTTGGTAGAGCAAAAAACGATCCGCGTTACGACGCTGAGAAGGGCGACGCCTTTGCAGATGGGCACCGCCTTATTACCAGTCCAATAATTTCAGTTAAAGACGGGAAGTATCATACCCAAGACACCATTTACACGCTTGATGAAAATGATAAAAACCCCGAATTCAAAAAGTGGTGTGAGGATAACCAATACAAAGCAATTCCTCTCGGCAGTGTTTGGGAAAAGGACATTGAGCAATGTAATATGCTTCTTCTACACATCTGCGAAAATTGTGGCAAACATGAAGTACTTACTTCTGAAGACGGCTATAGACAAGGCTGGGATTACCCACCAAAGATGGGTGCATTCAAAATCATATCGCCGAGGACTTGTGGTGATTGTAGCATACAAACAACTCTGTGGTGGGAAATAACATACAAGAAGACCCCTCCAGATCAATTAAGCGATAGGCATCAGAAAACACTTAAACGCATTCTTTCCGAACCTGATAGCATATTACCATAAAAAGCCTATAACACGAAAAGCATCGCATCATGCGGTGCTTTTTTGTTTGCAATTCAATAGTTGCCTATTCATCATTCAATAAAGATACATATTTTAATTCTAACATCCAACCTGACCACACAACCTCGACAAAATCAAAAAACATCCAAATCGACCACTCACTGCATTCATGTTATCTAAATCGACCACTCATCAAACAATGACATCTAAATCGCTCTGTCACATTCAAAATTATGCCTTTGGACTTGTTTCCACAAAGTGATATTTTAACGATTTTAGTACATTGGATATTGTCTCTCAAACCTCGAAAAGCCCTTATTTGCTGGGCTTTTCACACACTTACTTCTCCACCCTTGACATCAATACTACGCACTCAACATGGCTTGAGAGGATAGAATGAATGTCATTTGAGTGTGTCCGTTCTCGGGAACATATCCACTGCGTTTTTGGGGCTATCGGTAGACGGGAACATATCAATACACCTCATGGATTATTATTTTAGAATGGATTTTAAGTAATCTAATAAATCTGATTTAGTTAGAGGCTCTGCATGACTTAAAATACAATACTTACAGTCGAAACTTTCTATCAAATTTGTTAATGACATTAATTTTTCTTTATCCATATACCCATCATTGTAGAAATCCTCGCTTGTTGAATCTCCCAAGAACAATATTTTTTCCTCAGGAATATAGATAAGCACCGTATCTTCCGAATGGGGTGAAACCGTATGAAAAATCTTTGCGGTTATTCCACCGAGATTAAGGGTAAGCTCTTTTTCAAATTGGATATCCGATAGAACGGCAATAATTCTTTTATTATCTACATATTCTCTAGCTAGGCACTCATCATCATTTATCAAAAATTTTATATATGCACTGTCAGATAGTTTGGCTCTTTCCTGTTTCAAAAACTCGTTGGTTTTATGGTGTGCAATGGACAATCCGTGAATTTTATGCATTCCAAAGGTATGGTCCCAGTGCCAATGAGTGATGACAGTAAAATCTGGCTTCTTTAGGTCCTCGATTTCTAGGGATTTATAAAATTCATCAACATGGTCTGCTGAATTTCCTGCATCAATGGCAAGTGCAATTTTATCTCCATTTAAGTATGCCAACATAGGCCGATCAGTTTCTGGTTGATGTGGATAATAAAAGACCCTGCTAGTTATCTTTTTCAGTTCCATTTGCCATCCCACCTTTCTGGTAATAAATCTTTCAGCAACACTTCTTCCATTTCAGGTAATACAATTTGGGTCTCTATATTTTGATTATCTATCTGTGCAATAAACTCTCTGCACCTTCCACATGGTGGAAGTATACTCCCATCTTCAAATACAGCGATAATCCTTTTGATTGCAGTTTCATTGTTCTTTACCATTTCAGCAATAGCTGACTGTTCAGCGCATAAGCCAATAGAACAGGGCAAGTCAATGCATATTCCTGTAAAGATGTTACCGCTATTTGTCTCCAACGCGCACGCAACATGCCCTGAAGTTCCAAAGTTCCGTAACTTTTTATGATTAATTATACTGAAAGCAATTTGATATAATTCTTGTTTATTCATTTTCTTCTCCAATATTATTTAGCTTAATAATACGTTATTCTTTTTTCAAAACACTAAGTTATTCAGTTCACCATCAAGAACTTTTATAGTTTCATTTCTTTCCTTATCCTCTTGATTGTCATATAAAAGTTGTTCAATAAACTCCCATATATCTTCTAGTTTACGTCTAATATGATAGAATAACAAAGCATCCGTATTGAATAAAAAATCTTTGTGTAATTTCAGGTATATGTTCATAAATACATCATAATATGGCTTATCAACAAAAAACATGAGATCAGCTTCTACTGGAGCCAATTTCAAGCCTTCCCAGTCAATTAGAACTAACTGCTCATCCCGTTGCATCAAGTTCCAATTATGAATATCTGTATGGCATAGGGCCATTTTAGGATTACTTCGTCTTAGAATCTCCGACAGTCCTTCAACTCTGTCAATAGATTGTTCAAGGGGTTTTATGTGTGCCCCAAGCAAGCATTTTAAGTCCATGGGAAGACTGGCGCATTCTTTACGCAATACTTGTTTTAGCTGTTTCAGAAATGGCAAGCTAAAATCTTCCCTGATAGACTTCGTATTGACAGGTATTTTATCATTATATAAATGAAGAGTTGCGATTATTTTTGCAAGCTGCTGCACCTGCTTCTCCGTCAATTCGTTGCTACCTACGGTTGTGCCATCAATATATTTGTAAAGCAAATATATTCCATTGTCATCTTCACACTTAGACTTGCCATCTTTGGTTAGCAATGGAACAGAGAGTTTTCCTTTCATATCCGTATTCTCATTCAGCCACATGGTAATTGGTACATAGGTATCAATAAGGGCTGTCAGTTTTGGTGTTGAAGCTCTACTTTTTTCGTAGACTTTTAGAAAATAGTCCTTCTCACCATCGAATACTTTATATGCAAGAGCCGACCAGCCACCTGCTTGAGCGGTAATATTGATACAATTTATACTATATTGTTTTTCTAATATATTATTAAACCTAATCATATCCTCTCCTCAGTAATATAAAAAGTATGTTTGTCGTACTACTTAATTGCATTCGCTCGTTCCATGATTTCCTGGACTATCGACGTTTTGGCATCCGCGTAGTGCTGAATATGTCGCCACTTATTCTTTGCCAAGCTTCGCTTGACTTGTGCATATTTCTCCTGGTCGTTTTCATTGGAACGTAACCAATCTCGAAAACGTAACATTCTATCAATCTCTGATGTGCCCGAACTGAACACATGCAGATTGATGTCGGTATCGGGTCCTTTAAACAGACGACGCTCGAACCAGTCAGACTCCCGAATCCGCAATATATAGCCGGCAGCTTCTAATGCTGGGACATATGATAGCTCGTCGGCAGAGTCCTTCACAACCAGCAGCATATCAATGATTGGCTTGGCACACAGCCCTGGTACCGAGGTCGAACCCACATGTTCAATCTGCAGCGCTTTGTTGCCGAGTACGGAACGAATCCGAGCAGCCTCCTGCTCAAACAGCTCAGGCCAGTTCGGATCGTATTCGACGAGAGTAATGTATGCGTTATGGGGATTCAGCTTGCCCAACGTGAGTTTCTGAAGTTCTTCATCGCTCCTATACCTGAAGCTGTGACTATCTTGTATTGATCGCATATGATTTACCTCCTTGTTGTCAAAAGCGTTTAGCCCATGATTCTGCAATATTAAGAAGCTTTATACCTTCTTGTTTTTGTCCTGTTTTCACCAATAATAACCCAGTGGCTACACATTGAATTAAACCCCACTCCCATATTAATTGACTTTCTACATTTGTCAGGTTACTTAAAAGTTCACAACGTTTTTCACCCAATATGATAGGATTATCGACCAATTCATCTGGCCATTCTCTCATAAGTATGCCTAAATCGTAGGCGGGCTCACAAAAAATACCATCTGGGTCGATTAGCTTAAACTCGTTGCTATATAAATCCTGTAATAAGTTTGCATTATGAGGATCACCGTGTACCAAAACAGATTTCTCTGGAATAAATGCATCCAAACGAGATTCACATACCATAAGCACTTTATCCATAGTTTTTCTAGAAATCAGGGTAGAAAATTCTTTGTACAGGCCATCAAAAAAATTGGAAAAGAAAGAGCAAATATCCTTTCCATCTTGGAGATTAGTACCATTCGGAATTTCAATCCAAGACTTTCTTAAAGTATTACAGATTATTTCTATTTGATTATTGACTGGAAAATTTAGGATTTTAAGCGGTTTACCGAGTTGTTCCAATAATGCTGCGCCACAACTTAAATCATACTGAAGTAATTGAACATAGCCATTTCCATCTGCCAATTCAAGAGCTTTAATTTCATTCTCGAATTCGGTTTCACCTATCATTTCATGCATTGATAGTTTTAATATTACCCTTTTGCTACTTTGAGTAATAGCTTCTCCAATAAAGGCGTGGGTGCCGCCTTCAAGGACTTTTATCACTTCAATCTCCCATCTTTTCTCCAAAATATATATAAGATAATCTAAACTCTCAAGCCATTCGACCCCTGTTTTACCGGATGCCTTTACTTTATCCAGTACAAGCTTTGGAATACGATTTATCCAGTTCTTCAAGTATTCACCCCCATTAATTAACTTCTCGTTGTTAGAAAAATTTACATTTATTCACTAATCCTAGTAATAATCATTTCCGACATGTTTTTCATACATATCATTGACATACCCTATTACTTTTTTATCATACTCTGGATAATCAAACCCCAGTAGTTCTGCTACTTCTTTGGACACTTCCCTAAACAATTGGTGGCATATAAATAATGACTTCCAAACATTTTCATAGGAATCCATACGATATGTAGATAGCAATCTATTCCATAAATCTTCTGGTATATACTTATCTAAAAATTTATAATTCTTGCCGACACTCACTGTAAATCCTGTTTCTATTCCAACCTTCCATGACATCATTCTAAGTAGTTCAAACCGTAGAATCTGGTTCAGATGATCGATTGCAAACAGTGGTAATTTTGTCGTGTTCTTCATTTAAAACTGTCTCGATATTGGCCTGTAAAGTGGAGAGAAAGGTATCCTTACTGGCCAGCAACTCATTGATGGCTTTTACAACTGCTGCCTGTAGCACTTCCTCATTAACTGTAGGGGATGTGCAATCAGACCCTTTTTCCTCTAGGCGGCTGACGCATCGCCAGACAATAGACCTGCAGCCTCGATTGTTCCAGTGGACTCTTCTATATATTTCACCACATTCTGAGCAGTAGACAATACTGGACAGAGCGTACTTGCTGCTATAAACTCGCTTCTTACCATTCTTTCCAGTATAAAGGTTAGCCCGCCTTACCAGTTCTTCCTGCACCTGCATGAAAATTCCACGCGGGATGATAGGTTCATGACTGTTCTCAACATAGTACTGAGGTACGATTCCATTATTGACTACTCGCTTTTTGGAAAGAAAATCAACGGTGTAAGTCTTTTGAAGCAAGGCATCTCCTATATACTTTTCATTCTGCAGTATTTTCTTAAGCGTCTCGGGTCTCCACTTAGGCTTTTTAGCTGCAGTGAGAATACCATCCGCTTCTAGGCCTCTTGCTATTTGTAGGAGACTTGCTCCTTCAAGGTATTCTCGATAGATTCGCTTTACCACTTCGGCTTCTTCAGGAACAATAACAAGCCTTTTATTTTCGTCTTTGGTGTATCCTAAAAACCGGTTGTGGTTGACTTGAATTTCACCTTGTTGGAAGCGGTACTGAATGCCTAGCTTTACGTTTTGGCTTAAGGACTGGCTTTCTTGTTGGGCCAGTGAAGCCATGATTGTCAGCATGATTTCACCCTTGGAATCCATAGTATTGATGTTCTCTTTCTCAAAGAAAACAGGGATATTTTTATCCTTTAGCTGCCGGATGTATTTCAAACAATCCAGCGTGTTTCTGGCAAAACGGCTAATGGACTTGGTAATGATCATGTCAATTTTACCTTCCATGCATGCTTCAATCATCCGGTTAAACTCTTCGCGCTTTTTAGTATTGGTTCCTGAAATCCCGTCGTCCGCATAAATTCCTGCCAGCTCCCATTCAGGGTTCCCTTTAATGTAGGAAGTGTAATGTTCAATCTGAACCTCATAACTGGAGGCTTGTTCTTCACTATCAGTTGAAACTCTACAGTAAGCCGCCACTCGAAGTTTGGTTTTACTTTCAGTTTCTTGGTTATTACCCACACGAGCTCGTGCTGGTATAACTGTTACATTCCTACTCATCGTCATTATCAATCGCCTCGCTTTCTATAAGGCTATAAACATATTCTGCTTGTTTAAATGGGTCATCATAAAGCTCATCCGGTGTTGGCATGGCGAACTGGTATTTCTTAATACTATTTTCCTTTGGTTTATGCTCCCAAATTCTGCCGAGCATTTGTGCCCGTCTTAACTTTTCAGCCTCTACCTTTTCAAAAGTATCCTCATCAATAATCTTGGGATAATAGTCATCCCCAAGGTATCGCTTATTTGTGAGCATATTCGCAATAGTGGCATGATATCTAACAATCCCAGCTTTCTTAGCCGCATCCTTCAAGGAAAGACCTGAAAGATATGCTTTGAATAGCTTCTTTAGCTGCTCTGCTTGTAGCTGGTCAATCACCGCTTTTCCATCTTGAATCGTATATCCATATGGTACATGAGGCATCTATCTCTCCATCCTTTCCTTAAGTAATAAGCCGCACTTTAGGCTAAAGCCTATTTCTGTTGGCGAAAAAGCAACTATCTTTTCAACAAACTGCTCGAATACTTCCTTGTTAAAACTTTCAATATTCTTTGACTTTGAAACATATTTGATAAGTCTTTCTAATTCTGTTATTTTAGCCATTCCACCATTGATGAAACGGTAGAGTGCTTCTTTTTGATCTTTCAGCTTCTCTGCTTCAGAGCGAAGCTCATTGTTTTGCTTATTAAAAAGAGCAGGCTCCAAGTATCCCTTTGTCATGAGGTTAATCAATACCTGAAGTTGCTCTGCATTTTTCTCCATCTTCGATTCAATTTCCTGAACCCGAATCAGATTATCTGAATAATTCATGAGTTTCAGTTTCTGAAGCAAAGGCCTCAAAACAACTTTGTGACTAATGTAGCCAGTTTCATTTTTGCTTCTGCTCTTGCTCTACATTTCACTGCTGCTCGACAAAATTGACACCATTCTCCAGGGCAGTAGTTTCCGTCACCAGCGAAGGCCAGTTCAGCTTTAGGCTTCAAAACTTCTTCAGCCCACTGATACAAGCTTTCTTTTGAGACTATGGACGTGCTGACATTTTCTCGACGGGGCTGATAGATTGTCATTGAAACCATCTCGATGTCATAAATACCATCAAAGAGATCCAGTGCACCAAGGGCATATAGTTTCATTTGAGGATTGTCCTCTGCGCTGACTAAGACACCCTGACCATACTTAAAATCAATAATATGAAGAGTTCCATCAGCTATAATTACACAATCCCCGGTCCCAAAGCCATCAGGCACATACTTTGAAAAATCAAGCCGCTGTTCTATCAAGATCAGGGGATCACTACAGGCCTGCTTGGCTTGCTCAATCACTTCAAGCACAAACTCCACGTAACCATCAGTATAATTGTCCATCTCATCTGAGTCATATGGAGAAACCGGCTTTTTTGATCTCATCTTAAGCGCTTTGCGGAGCTTGTGCTCACTTAACGCATGGGCAGCTGTGCCTTCAGCCGCAGCTTCACCGCTGTTGTCGTCAAACTCCAGCTCCAACCTCGCTGATGGTGTGCAGTTTAACCACCTATGGGCTCCAGATGCAGAGAGAATTGCATGTTTACTCATTTCAATCCCTCCGCATCGGCAAGAAGTGCAGCATACTTGCTTGGATCAATCTGGCTGAGTTTTGATGCACCATACTTTTCTAGAAGTGCTCTTACTTCAGCTGTAAATCCGTCATGGCTTTTTTCCGCAAGTACCGCCCTTACTTCTTCTAAGGTGAGCTGCTTTTCTTCAGATTGTTTTTCAGGCTTTGGTTGCTCTGGCTTTGTAATCTCATGAGGCCCATTACTTGCTATTGCATCAGCTACAGCCTGAACACTATCTGCCAACGATCTAAGATCTGACACCACATCGAGAAGAAGCTTAACCTTACTCATGGCCTACACCTCCTTCCTTGATTTCCTTAATTTCTACCGTCTCAACTGAGTCGCCGGGAGTAATTACTAGCAGACTAACTTTCTTTCCAAATAGGAAATCAAGCATTCTCGTTCGGATTGTCTTCCGACTGCTTTGAATTACTGAACTTCTTTCGCCACCGGGCCTTGCCACATTGATAGTAACTTTGTGTTTAAGGCTCATATTCCATCTCCTTTCCGGGGGCGATTCATCTGCCCCTCACCGATAAGCGAAAAAGAGAGTTCTTTCGAACCCCCTTTTGAGAAAAGATTTTTTATAACGGGTCCTTGCGAACCCTATTAGGATAGAATTTTTCTAAGTCGTTCTTGAAGCTTCTTAAGGCGACCGCGAATAGCCGCTTCTGTGACACCTTCTTCTGCTGCTATATCAGTGTTGGATCTTTTCTCAAGGTACACTTTTTTGAAGAGTTCTTTTTGTTGTGGTAAAAGACACTCCATTGCCTTGGTTAACTTGTCCAGCATATCTTGATGTTCAGCCTCATCTTCTGCTTGTATAATTAGCTGTTCTGGATTCGCAGTATCATCTGCAAGATACTTATTGCGGTCATTTGCCGCTTCCTCTTCGCCATCATGATAAGCATCCAGATGTGTTGTCACTCGATAATCGTACCGGCGCTGCTCGTCCACTTCGTCATCATCCATAGTATGTAAAAGCTCGATATCAGCTTCGGTGACTCCATCTTCACCTGGGGTAATCACAATCTTTGTTCCTTCAGCAGTGTAATAAATGTAGTTAGTTCTCTTCTTTTTACTTGTTTTGTACGCTCTTTTCATAATTTGACTCCTTTGGTTTTCAAAATTTGGCTTTGAAAAATCCGCAGGAGCCGGTTTTCTTTTATCCGCAGAGCAGAAAAAAAGACGGGCAGGAAACACTTTCAAAGTGTTCATCCTGTCCGTCTAGCGGCTCTGCGGATTATTTCGTATAATTGCTTGATCACAATTCTTAAATTGCCTCAGAGTTAATAACTTTCATGGTGCCATCTTCCATGAACTGAATAACTGTCTTAAACCCTCTCTGAACAATTTCAACTATTTTATTTGAAGCATCTGCTCGACAAACTGTCTTACCATTACCATTCTTAATCACTTCCATGCCCTCACCTCCGTTTCACTTAATAAAGATAATTTGTTTTTATTCGCGCAGTATATTGATGCGTTCGCAAATATAAAATTGAAATTTGCGAAAATACGTGATATAATTGTAAAAAGTTGTGTACATTACAGATGGACTGTACAGTGTCAACTTCCTTTGAAACAATTGTAGTAAAAATAAAAAAACCATCTCTAACAGATGGGTACAGATGGATACAACCGGATACAAAGCATGAAGGAGGTAATTTCTATTGATATTGACATTTAGCGAATTCGCACAAATCCTGATGCCCATATTAGGTTCTGGGGCAAATACTGCAGAATTTACTAAAGAGTTGTTCTCTAATATCACTACTTTTCCAGATGATATGGATGGAGATTACAACCCTATTCATGACGTTACAAGTTCAGCTCTAAAAAGCTATTTTAATGGCACTAGGCCTATTTCATCTATGGCGAAAAAAATTAATAAATACATAGATATAGATAAGTTTGAGAACTATATTAATTCGGCAAATGAAGACGCTCAAAGCTCCTTAGGTAGTAAACTTTCGGAGTATTTTCCAGACATTAATGCGTTCAATACGCCTGAAAAGTGCGCTAAAATTTTCAAAGATATTCTTATTGAAAGTGCAACATCAGGAAAAAGCAAAAAAGCCACTTCTACATCAAGTAAAAGTGGCCAATTAATAAGTGTTGACGTGCTAAAAAACGAGTTTGGTCTACGTCTAATTTTAGAGTCAAATGGTATTTGCCCCAACGATAATTGCTATCAACCTCTGTATGTTACGAGCAACAATGGTAAGACAGCAGCTAATTACGAAATTGCTCAAATCGATCCAAAATTGAAACCTGATAGCTATGAAAACCTTATTGCTTTGTGTCCAAAATGTAAAAATAAGTATTTGTTATCTCCAAGTCAAGATGATATTAAACGCATGGCAGATATTAAAAGACATCTTATGCTAGAAGCTAATGCTATTGAAGCTTTGGCTGATTCAAAGATAGAAGAGGGCGTAAATAGAGTTTTAAGAAAAATAAGCACCACTCCATTCACAGAATTGATTCCTTTAAACTACGATCCAGTTGAAGTAAAAAGAAAGATTAAGAGAGACAATGTCCCTCTTTTTATCAAAATTCAAAGCAGTGTTAATATCTACTATCTTTATGTTGAGAATTTATTTCAACAGTTGAGTAAAGAAGGTCAATTACGGTTTGAGCCATTCTCCATGCAAGTGAAATTAAATTACTGGAATCTACGTGATCAGGGTTTATCACAATCTGATATCTATTATAAATTAGTTGATTGGCTTGCTAAAAACACAAATGAAAGTAAAGAACCGTGCGAAGTGATTATTTCATATTTCGTACAGAAGTGCGAGGTGTTCGATGTTATTGCCGAATAAAATTTTCACATATAACGAAAGTATATTGTCTAAATTCCCTTTTGTCCTTAAAGAACTGTCAATTTCTCCACAATCAGTAATAACTCTTTACATGAAGATGCGGCCTCTGATATCTGATGTGGGCGAATATATAGAAATCCTCGATTCTCTTTATGCATTACAGAAGATTGAATACGACGAAGATCGAGAGGTGTTGATATATGTTAGTTGAAATACATTGTGATGAATTTATGTCCTATGGAAAGCCCCGAAAACCTATCATTTTCCATGAAGGACTTAATACTGTGCTCGGCGGCCAATCAGCAGATAATTCTATTGGTAAATCTACGTTCCTTCTAATCATAGATTATGTTTTTGGAGGCGATACTTACAAGTATTCAGATGCTGCACACAAACTGAAAAACCACTTTATTAAATTTGCTTTTAAGTTTGATAATCAACACTATTATTTTTGTAGAGATATTGTTAACAGTGAGGAGGTTTCTGTTTGCGATAAAAACTATAATATTCAAAAAACTATACCACTTCAGGAGTTTAAAGATTTTCTATTTTCAAAATACAATATTAATCTTCCTCATGTTACTTTTAGAGATGTTGTCGGGCGCTATTTCAGAATTTACGGTAAAGATAATCATTCTGAGAAAAAGCCTCTCCACTCAACCAGCTCAGAACCAGCTGAAAAGGCAATCACTGCTTTAGAAAAACTTTTTAATGTTTTTGATAGAATTCAAGAATATAAAACGGTTGAGTCAATGAAGAAAGATAAGTTTGCAACATTTAAAAAGGCAAGGAAATTTGAGCTTTTGCCCTTCTCAATTACAACAAAACGTCAGTATAAAGAAAATGAAAAGGAAATTGCAAGATTACGGGAAGCTTTAGTTAATCTCACAGAACAAATAGACAAAGATTTATCACATGATGATCTAGTCCATGCGGAAGAAGCGTCAGCCATAAAAGCTGAAATAACCTCTATTAAGAGGCAGAGAAGCAGACTATTATCTCAACTTAAAGTTGTAACAAAAAACTTGAGTGGCGAACGCGTTATATCTGAAAGCGATATAGTTGAATTAGCGCAATTCTTTCCAGAGGCGGATATAAGAAAAATTAAAGATATTAACAGATTTCATGGTAAGATGCAGCAAATATTAAGCGACGAAATGACTGAAGAGGCGGAAAGATTGCGGGTATTAATTGAGTCTACTGAAATAGAAATATCTAGACTTGAAGATGATTTACGGAAACTTGGTATTCCTGCGAATCTT
>URPG01000004.1 GCA_900549675.1 uncultured Oscillospiraceae bacterium
AATATGTATTCTAGTTCATTCTGCGCTAGAATACAAAAATCGGTCAACGTGGACATATAATAGTGTATATTATATACAAACAGACAATTTTAAAATCGAGTGTGAGGAGTGTTCATTATGTCGGCTGTGAATCAAACCATCTCATCGGATAAGCTAAAAAAACGTTATAAACGAACACTAAAAAAACTAGGGGCACAAGCTGATTTACAAATGCTGGTGATTCCTTCCATTCTTCTTGTACTTGTTTTTTCGTATATCCCTATGTATGGTGTGTTGATGGGGTTTCAGGATTTTAAACTGGGTGATTTTCCAGGGTTCAGCAGCTGGGCAGGATTAAAGCATTTTAAAATGCTGATCGAAGACCCTTATCTTCCCGGGGTTCTTCGCAATACAGTCGTGATTAGTGGTTTGAAGTTGCTGATTTGTTACCCGCTGCCCATTGTTTTTGCGGTACTTTTAAGTGAAGTGAAGATGAAACGCTTTGTGCGCACGACAAATACTATTACCTATTTACCTCATTTCATTTCTTGGGTAGTTGCCGCAACATTGGTTTTTGATATGTTATCTGTCGACCACGGCATGGTAAATTCATTTCTGGTAAAGCTGAATATTATTGATTCTCCCATTTCATTTTTTACAGAAGGAAAATATTTTTGGGGAATTTTAGTTTTAACAGATATTTGGAAAGAATTAGGCTGGAATGCGATACTATACACAGCGGCAGTAACCGCCGTAGATACAGAAATGTATGAGGCCGCCGCTATTGACGGGGTGACACGTTGGCAAAGGGTACGCTATATTACAGCCGCGGCCATTAAGCCAACCATTATAATCACTTTAATTTTTACGGTTGGCGGCATTTTAAATGCCAACTTTGACCAAATTATGCTTCTGACGAAACAAATGAGCAACGGCCTTTTGAGAGATTATGCCGACGTTATCGATACGTATGTGTATCGTGTAGGACTGAGAGAGGGGCGCCATTCCTTTTCTGCCGCCACAGGCTTGATTAAGTCTGTCTTTAACTTTTTGCTGTTAATCGGTGCCAATTTTATTGCCAAAAAGACAGGAGAAACTTCTTTGTATTAAATTGAGGGGAGGAATTGAGAATGGTACAAAAGAAAAAAATGGGAGATTATGTTTTCTATACGGTGACAATCACAATTATTTGTTTATTTTTATTAACAATTATTTATCCTTTTTTGAACTCGTTTGCCATCTCCTTAAATGACGCCAAAGATACCGCAAAAGGTGGTTTAACCATTTTTCCAAGAAAATTTACCTTTAGTAATTACGTTCGGGTATTTAAAAATCCAAAGGTTTATCAAGCTTATTTTATTACGTTCGCCAGAACTGTAGTGGGTACTCTTTTAGGATTTTTATTCACTGCTACCTTGGCATATGGACTTTCCAATAAAAAACTCATGGGAAGGAAATTTTATACCATGATTTGCTTGATTCCCATGTATTTTTCAGGCGGTATTATTCCCACTTACTTTTTAATGCAAAGCCTGCATCTTACGAATTCATTTTGGGTTTATATATTTCCCAATCTTGTTGGACTTTGGAATATGATTTTAATGCGCACGTATTTCAGTCAACTTCCGGAAGCGATGGAAGAATCGGCACGTATTGACGGAGCGAACTATTTCACTGTTTTCTTTAAAATCATTTTGCCGGTTTCGGGTACCATTATTGCCACCATTGTGCTTTATATTTCAGTATTTCAATGGAACTCATGGTTTGACGCTTCCATTTATATCAACAATAAAGATGAATTAAAGCCTCTGCAATCTATCCTCATGCAAATCGTAAATGAAGCTAAATATGCTGAAACGATGGCACAGCAAGGCATGAGTGCAGACCAAATTGCCGCTGCAGGAGCCGGTAAAGATACCAACGTCCGTTCCATTACAATGGCCACCATGATTATCACCATTCTGCCGATAGTGATTACGTATCCGTTTTTACAGAAATATTTTATTCAAGGTGTTATGATTGGTTCCGTGAAAGGCTAACCGTTTTGGTTAGTGAAAATATATCAGACAATTGTACGGAAAGGGGTATTCACAATGAAAAAGACAAAAGTTACAGCACTTTTGCTTGCCTTTGCCATGACAGTCAGTGTTTTTTCTGCCTGTTCTAAAAAAGGCGGCGAGGAGCCTGTCAGTAAGGTAACGGAAAGCAAGGCAAATGTCAGTACGTCGGAGGATTCATCTGCACAGGAAACAGCAAACATAAGCACAGATTATTCTGAACCGCGCAGCTATACCTGGTACTATAACAATGACTGGGAAACGATTCGTCCGTGGGGAAATGATGAAGTATCGCAATTTTTGAAAGACAAATTTAATGTCGAAATTAATTTTTCCCGCGCAGATGCAGACTATGAGGCAAAGCTGAATATTATGATTTCTTCAGGTGATTTACCAGATATCATCACCATGGGAAGAGATGCAAATTTCTTGAAAATGGCGGAATTGGGACTTCTTCAATCCATTGACCCGCTACGTGAAAAAAATCCTGAGTTTGATAACTACGTCAAAGAATCCACACGAGAACTGCTGCGTGTAGACGGTGAATTATACACCATTCCCACATGGGCAAGAGCCAACGGTGCCACAGGAGGCAACCTTAGCTGGATGTATAACAAGCGCATTTACGAAAAGGCTGGCAGTCCGGATCTAAGTACGTTTGAGGGATTATATGAATATGCCAAAAAGGCAAAAGAAATTGGGAAAACAGAGGAAGGGCTCGATATTATTCCGTTTGGTTCCGGCACCGATACATTAGACGGAGAGAGAATTATCAATGGTTTTCATCGTTCTCTTGGGGCTCCCTCGGCGATTTATGGCTGGTATGCTCCGGTTGACGGTGAGCTGACCAATGTATTTTATGATGACCAATATTGGCGTGTGGCAGTTATGGAGGCCAATAAATGGTATCGTGAAGGCTTAATTTCAGAAACAAACTTCTCTGATACACGTGACCAGCTGGTAGAGAAACAGGCCGCCGGCCGGTTTGGATTGATGTATTATGATTTCTCTTTAGATGATGTCACTCATTTCCGCCAAATATTAAAAGAAACACATCCGGACGATGATTATGTTGTATTGGTCGACCCTGCTTTTCCGCCGGCAAAAGGTGTTTCACCGGATAAAATTTACGGGGAATATAAACCCACTTCTTCCGGTGACGGCATTAACTTCACCAAGAATGCAGAGGACCCACAGCGCATTTTTGATATGTGCACTTATTTAATGTCAAAAGAGGGTGCCATTTTACAAATGTACGGTCCGAAAGGCAGCCTGCTTTGGGATGAAACCGATGCAGACGGAAATCCAATTTTGAAAAAATCTGAGGGCCTTTTGACAGAAGATGAAAAGAATCAATTAGGGCTGTGGTTCTGGATGATACCGGGTCATGCTGACAGTGTGGATGAAACAAAATTTGCGGTTAACGCCGCTTTGCCTGAAGAAGAAAGAAGCTTTGTTGTCAGCTATCAGGCAGACTACTTTACACCGCTGAACTTCTTGACAGATGAATTTTTCGGACTTCGTGACACCATATCGCCAACAGAAGATTTAGGAATCAAACGTCAAGCCTGTGAATCTCAAATCGGCGCTCAACTGCCTAAAATTATCATGGCTTCTACAGAGGAAGAGGCAACGAAATTGTATGATGAACTGGTTGATTTCTTGAAGAAGAATGATATGGATAAAATTGTCGAAAAATATAATGAAAAATATCAAGAGAACGTAAAAATCCAAGGTGGTTCAGCCTATAATCGTTAAAATAAATTCTTACAAATTAAATTTATGGAGGATTTATTTTAGGCATACAGCGTGTTTTTCATCAAGAAATGCAAGCATAAAATTCACGGGTAATCATGTAAAGAATTACATCATTTAATGATGAAAACAAAAAAACTGCCAGACAAATGCTCGGTTGAAATAAGAAAACAAAAGAAAATCCAGTAGAATCAATGTTATTTATGGCAACAGGCAAACGGTAGAAAAACTAAATATCGAGTGTAGGGGTACTGTTTAGGCAGTATCCCTTTATATTGCCGTTCTTCTTACCGAATAAGAATAGTCGCAAGGCTCAAAGGGGTAAGCCGTACGCAAGGTAAAAACATCATCCTCAATGATGCTTGTCAGTTCTTTGGCCTGCCTTTGTTGGAAAAAGCGAATCGGAGGTTTTTCAAATCAGTCAAGGTGACATAGGTCGTCCTGTGCGCCATTCAGTTGGAAAAATAGGAGCATGCGGATTTCAAAAACATGGACAAAAGCATAAGACTATCATCCAATCCAAGCATCTGCTAAGAGAATTGCCCGGCAAGGAAAGACCTGCCATAGGAATAAAAAGACACAGTGCTGATAAAACAATTGGATGTTTTATCAGCGCTGTGTCTTAGCGTCCGGCTCATCTACAATGAAAAATTCATAGTTTTCTACATGAATTAAATTTTCGTGCTTGCACTTTGGGCAAAATAGGGGAATCGAATCAAAATTATATCTTCCCGAGTTTGAATCCTTGTTTTATGTTCGCATATAGGATACCGAACTCATTCGGATTTTTCCATATCAGCACTTCGCTTTCACTCTAATATGACGCTGATTAACTCACGCATGGTTTTTAATCAGACCGATTGCATGATCTAAAAATCCCTTGATGGCGTCTAATTTTTCTCCGGGCATATCTGCGAGGAAATCGAAAAGCGCCCTATCCTGCTCATTGTGGTATTTCTCGTGCTCCCGATAAGCTACCTGACCTTTTGCTGTCAGGTAAAGCAGACTTCGTTTTTTATCCTCGGTATCATTCTCTTTGATAATCAAGCCCCGCTCCATGAGCCTTTGCAGCGTCTTGTGAACAACGGGACGGGTAATACCAAATTTCCGGGCAAGCTCGGCGCTGTGAATACCGGGATAATCACCAATCATTTTGATCAAATGAATTTCCCCTCGATAGAAGGTCATGTCTTCACTGCCAAAGTCAAGAATGTTGGCTTTTGTGTTGGAAATCTGTTCGTTTAGCTCAATAAAAGAACGAATGACGTCGCCTGAACAAACATTGGAAGCCGATATTCCCTTGCGATAGACTTGGCCTTCATACCGCGTATCCTCCATGCGGTCAGCCGCTGTCAGCCCTGCTCTTTGTATTGCCAATGCAATTTCCCGGCGGCTGGGAGGGAGGGGAGTGCCGTTCAGCAGGCCTGACAGCCAACCGAGCATATTGGGGGGAACGTTCTGTTCGTGTTCCGGGTACTGACCGACAATCAGCAAATAGCCCCCATCTGTTAAAGATGCGGATAATTTACCAATGAAATCCGACAAATTACCTTTCACAAAGTTCAGAATACCGGAAGCAATTATCACGTCGTAAGGGCCGCCGAGAGAATCCGTATTAAAATCCCCGGTAATCACATCCACACATTGATCTGCATGATGCTGGCGTACAATCTCCCTTGTGACTTCAGCAACATCGGGAGTTTCAAAGATAGTTGCTCTGCTATTCGCAAACTGTTTTACAAACTCAATGGCTAAAATGCCTGTTCCGCCGCCCAGATCTAAGAGATGCAGAGGGCGCTTAGTGTCAGGATACAACTTTATCATCTGGTTCAAAAAGGCCTGTACACGTCCTGTATAGAATTCTGGAACAATAACACGTGCCATTTCCGAAAAATCATAGACAGTCTTGGGTGCATTAGATGATTTTAGCTGGTGTTCCAGCCTTGCTAATGAGGTCATTTTTTCACGAAAAAGCAGGGCATCCCCCAAGAATACCTCGCTGCTTCGAGATAAGAAATCCTTGGTATCCGGTTTATTAAAATATAAATCAGCCTGTTTGGTTACCCATCCGCAGGAGGTTAGAGAAAGCAGTAATAATTCAATCTGTCGCTTATCGCAATCAAGAGCGGATGCAACTGCATCCGCAGTTTGCGGTGTATCGAGATGCGAAAATACATTCAAACGAATGGCCGCAAAAAGCAATTGGGCTTCTTGATAATTACGTATGATTTGATAATATTTGCCGGGGTTGTTTTCTATATTGCAAGTCATGATGAAATCCGCCTTCCTTTTACAACTATAGTTAGTTTTGTCTAACTATAGTTGTAAGCATAGCATACATAGATGAGAGTTGTCAAGTAAACTATTTAATTTTATTTTACAGGAGCAGTGATGAAAGAATTTAATTTAAAATGGGAACGCTGCTACAGGTAAAATAGACAAGGTGTATTTTTAGTTTTGACTGGGCACCAACAGGTTCTATACGTCAAGAGCAGGAATATCTGTTTTATGATTGAGAGGCTAAAAATGGGAATTTATAGATCAAGGAGTCTATAGGCAGAATCAACCGCAGTACCGAGAACTCTCAGCAAATGTAGATGCAGAGCAAGCGGTACCGTGGAGAATATACAAGAAATCGAGTTTGTTTAAAATCTTATCGCTCTTTTGATATTGGCATGGTCATCCAGCAAACTCAAAGCAGCGCAAAAATAGCAAAAGTCGACATAGCTTAATACTATGCCGACAATTGCATGAAATGTTTTCTTACGTTACCGGGCAAATGCTCGGCACTTCTTGTTTTGAAAATTAGCGATAAATTAATGATAGTATATTAATTACCAATTGATGACAACAACTGGTTTAATCAAATCTCTCGGTTTGTCTTTCATCAGCAATAAGGCTTCTTCAATTTTGTCAAAACCTTCAAAACGATGTGTGATTAATTTAGAGGTATCCAATCTGCCGGTAGAAATCAAGGATGCCAATTTCTCCATACGAAGTCTGCCGCCGGGCATTAAACCACCGGCAATAGTTTTGTGACCCATACCGCAGCCCCATTCCACACGTGGAATTTTAATGCTGTCGCCTTCACCGAGGTAGTTGACATTTCCAATATAGCCGCCCGGCTTTAAGATATTAATAGCTTGTGCAAAAGTATCATTATCACCGCCGGCAATAATGACACGGTCTACACCTTTACCATCTGTTTTAGCCATGATTTGTTCGACGATGTCGCCTTCGCGGTAGTTGATGATATCAGTTGCGCCGTATTCTTTAGCAATCTGAATACAATTGGGGCGTGAACCGACAGCGTAAATATGGGAAGCACCACGCAAAGCAGCAGCAGCAACAGACATCAAACCAACAGGGCCAATGCCGATGACAGCAACGGTATCGCCAAACTGTACGTTAGCCAACTCAACACCGTGGAAGCCGGTGGGAACCATATCAGCAAGCATAGAAGCAGCAACGGGATCCATGTCTTCGGGAAGAAGAGCCAAGTTGCCGTCAGCGTCGTTTACATGGAAAAACTCAGCAAAGACGCCGTCTTTAAAGTTTGAGAATTTCCAGCCGCCGAGCATACCGCCGGAATGCATCTGATAGCCGCCTTGGGCCTGCACTGAATTCCAATCCGGAGTAATAGCCGGAACAATAACTTTATCACCGGGTTTAAAATCTTTTACGCAGCTGCCGACTTCTACAACTTCTGCAACGGTTTCATGACCTAAGATTAAGTTATGGCGATTGCCTAAAGCACCCTCCCAAACCGTATGTATGTCAGAAGTACAGGGGGCCAGTACAATAGGACGACAAATTGCGTCTAAGGGACCGCATGCGGGTCTTTCTTTTTCAATCCAACCGGTTTTACCGATTTCAAGCATTGCATAAGCTTTCATAATATCATTCTCCTTGAGTATAAAAATGTTTGATTGAATAGATAATGTAATATCGTTATTTCTATCACAAGTTTAATTATATACAAATCTTTACGATAGTCAATATATCTAAAGGAAAATTAACAAAATAAATAAAAATTAGAATAATGTTTAAATTCAAAAAAACCCATAAATTTTTATGGAAAAGAAAAAAGAACCTGAAAACAAGTTCTTCAGCCTGTCAAAAAAGTCACCCAAGAGGGTGATGAAGATGATAGAGAAAATGGAAGATAAAAGATATACAGTAAAGTGGACGTGTCTGAACAGCCTAGTTTCAGAGGCCCATTTACTTCCCAAAATAGAAAAAGTAGTAGATTTTGAAGAAGCCTACCCAATGGTGGAGCACTTGTATTGCGAGGACAACGGGCACCCGGCGGTAGATCCCGTAGTGCTGGTAAAAATAGCACTGATACAGCATTTGTATGGAATTGCATCCATGCGTCGAACTGTTAGCGAGATAGCAATGAATATGGTAT
Source organism: uncultured Oscillospiraceae bacterium (assembly GCA_900549675.1). Taxonomy (GTDB): domain Bacteria; phylum Bacillota; class Clostridia; order Oscillospirales; family Acutalibacteraceae; genus Scatolibacter. Next base: position 8,203 of record URPG01000004.1, read on the forward strand.
AGCGGTGGTTTTTGGGATATGATATTGATACCCCAATCCCGCATTTTGCCACAGAAAGCTATATTATAGACACTAAAAACATCGCAAAATAGCGTAGATTTTCTTGACAAGGCCAAGCTAAGGATTATTTATCCATTTTATCAATACGGAGAGTATACGGAATATGCTCCCAAAAGCGCGGAATATTATTTGTCGGGAACTTCTGTTAAGGGTATGCTGTGTCAGGGAACATCCAGCATGGTGGAGGAATTCTTTTACCTACCGGGCGACTTCCTGGCGGGCAAAATCTTTGAATAAGGCGACAGTTTCTTCCGGGATTTCGATGAAACTGCCGCCTTTGCTTCATGGGGGTAATAATCGCGAGGATCAATTTGGATCATTTGTGTTTCCTCCGTTTTCGATTTCTTGGAATGGCGAATCGAAAACGGAGGGCGGGGACCAGGCATGTGGGATGATGCTCATGGCAGCTTCTTTGGCTGATGAGCTTGCCTGAGCCGTCAGGGAAAAAAGAAAGACGGCAGGCGATATCCGTTGTCGGATATCCGGCTGCCGTCCAAGTGTTCTGCGGATGCTTATGTAGTTTGTGGGCTTAAGCTTCTCCTTTGTAGCTACAAGTGTGTCGTCTGGGGTTGAAATTATTTTTGTGATGAAGTTTTTTTGCACCATGACTATAAAGCAAAATTACGATTCTTCATTAAGGAAATCGTAATTTTTGGGTTGCGGGAGGCGGTGCGGAATGAACGATAAAATCAGAAAGTATGTATTGCCGAATATCCTCTGTGTTTTATTAGATGGTTCTGCCTAAAGCCTGGTACAGCCTACCGAATGACCCCTGGCGCTGACTGAACCTGCGATTTCATTAACGGTAGTCATGTCACTGCCCTGCTATTACCCTATTGCCCTGCTTACTGGCAAAATAGAAAACATAGCAGATGGTTATCATCCATTCAATATTTGCTTCCTTAATTCATTAGGCTTACAACTAAAAGTCTTTTGAAAAGCTCGATAAAAGTTTGCCTTGCTTTGATATCCAACAGTTTTGGCAATATCTTCAATTGTTAACGATTTATTTTCAAATAAAGAGAGCGCTTTTTCCATTCTTAAAGCAACAATATATTCATATACTGTTTTTCCTGCAATGTGTTTAAAGGCATTTTGTAATGTGGAAACATTTACTCCCAGTGAATCAGCAAGTACATTTATGACGGGAGGATTTATATAGTGGTCGTTTAAAATGTGCAATGCACGTTTTGCTATTTCTCTACTTTTTTTAGAAAGGGAAGAATTGTCATGCCTTTCTTTTTCAAAGGTGTAGTCCAATAGCAATGCCAAAATTTCTGTCGCTTTCGCACGAAGCATAAGATTGAAGGCGTTTTTATTGATCTGTATGTTTTTCATCTCTCGCAAAATAATTTCAATTTTTGGAACAATAATTTTACCACGTATTTCAGCAATTCGATCCCACCCATTAGACGGCAAAACAATATTCTGCTCCGTAAAGAATTGTTCCGTCATAACGACAGAGATCGCTTTTTGTCTTGCTCCGGCCGGGAGCCGTTGAAACCACGGTTGAGGTATGTGATTAACCGAACAGAATATACCCGTATTTGGTTCGTATATTTCGGCCTTACGCTGGTAGTATTCAAGATCTATATCTTCCACCAAAGTCACTTGAATACATTTTTGTTTGTAATAATACCTTTCTAACAATGCCGTCCGAAGCACAATATCAGTATTAAAGAAGCAACAACTTTCGGGATTGCCCCATATAACGGATTGTCCTTTTGCCATATGAGGGGGTGGGGTGAGTATATATCCGTAATCCGTATTTTGTCTTACCCAATTCTGCCTTGTTTGCATTTGAGAAAGCATATCGGCGGTGCTTGTATAACTTTCCATATATGCCTTTATCATCCTTGCTTTTGCCGTATTGTTTTATATTACTTGGTTTCGATTAAGGGAATTATCAAATATTGTAATCTCGCTAAAATCCTTTGATATCATCATATCATGGGATTTTTGGATAGTCAACAGTATCAAATACATTGGTTTCTAAGCTGTTGAGTTTTAGAGAGATATTTTATATAATCACAAATGAGTTAGCAAACTCTAACTTGAACGTGATGTTTGATTCTATAAAAATGCGAAAGGGGAAGAGATTTGAATAATAACCAATCAACATTCTCAAGGCTGTTTTTTCTTGCTTCCGAGGGGAAATGGAAACTTGTTTTAAGTTGTGCTCTTATGACAATAGGAACGCTTTGCGGCATGGTTCCGTATGTTTCGGTTTATAGGATAGCGAAAGAGCTCCTAATGGGCGCAGGCTCGCATGATGTAATCATTTTATGGTCGTTAATTGCTTTGGGGAGCTTGATTTTGAACGGTAGTTTTTCTTTTTTAGGCAGCTTAGGTGCCCATAAAGTCGCATTTAGGGTATTGTACGGTATCCGTGTAAAGGCTATGGAACATTTAGGAAAATTGTCTATGGGTTTTTTTACTTCTCACACGACAGGCAGCGTGCAAAAGATAATGGATGAGAGCATCGAAAAAATAGAATTGTTTATTGCACATTTGCTGCCTGATTTAATCGGCTCGGCATTTGCGGTTTCAGCGTTGCTGCTTGGACTTGGAAGCCTTAATATCTGGCTTGGACTTTCAGTAGTAGAGGCTATCGTAATTGCTTGTGTTTTGCAAATGCTTGTGTGGGGAGGAAACAGGGGGCAAGATATATTGACAGGACTTGCAACCGTATCAGGGCAAATGACAGGTTCATTCGGTGAATATGTAAAAGGAATAGCCGAAGTAAAATTGTTTGGGCTCACAGGAGCAGTTACCAAAAGCTTAGACGACGCTACCAAGAAATATGGAGAATGGGAAATTAAATTATATAAACGCTCTGCGCCTTTCTATGCAGGATATAAAACAATCATTATTTCTCTTTTATCTGTTGTATTGCCTGTGGGAACCTTGGTGATTTATCTCAGTCCCAATGAAGCGGCTACCTATCTTTCTGTTATCATGGGACTGGTGGTGACACCGGCAGTTATTGCACCGCTGATGGAACTGGTAACTTCTGGCGCCCGAATGGGAGAAATGACGGTTGCCCTTAAAAACATTGATAATATTATGGCATTAGAACCTATTCCCAAACCCTATCAGGCCCAAAGTCCGCAAAGCTATGATATTAAATTTGAGAATGTGAGCTTTACTTATCAAAATACTGCTGACCCGACCTGTTCGTTGGCTTTAGACAATGTGAGTTTTATTGCTCCGCAAAACAGCATGACAGCACTTGTTGGCCCTTCGGGAGGCGGAAAATCTACAATTGGTCAGCTTATATCAAGATTTTGGGATGTGACGGAAGGAACTATCACCATTGGCGGTATGGATATTAAAGATATTGACATAAAAGAACTGATGAATCTGGTTTCTTTTGTGTTTCAGGACACTTACCTATTTTCTGACACGATATACGGCAACATCAGTATGAACAGAGAGACGACGGCAGAAGAAGTAGAAGCGGCAGCAAAAGCAGCACAGTGCCATGAATTTATTATGAACCTGCCGCATGGCTATCAAACTAAAATAGGCAGCGGTGGGACGGGACTTTCCGGAGGAGAAGCGCAGCGCATTGCAATCGCAAGGGCAATACTCAAAAACTCGCCGATTGTTATATTAGATGAAGCGCTTGCTTATTCCGATGCTGAAAATGAGAATTTAATTCAAAAAGCGATAGATAGACTAATTGAAAGCAGAACAGTTATTGTTATTGCCCATCGGCTGCCTAGCATTAAAAATGCCGATCATATATTAGTTCTAAATAAAGGCAAGATTGTGGAACAGGGAAATCATCAAAGCTTAATGGAGAAGAGTACGATTTATAGTGAGCTTTGGAATATTCAGAATCAAGCGGATCATTGGACCATTACAAGGGAAGAAAGCGAGATGATATCGTGAAAAACGCAATAAAAGAATTAACTTTTAATAAACCTAAGCAAATCATCCGCCCTGCTATATGGTGTTTTTTAGACGGTTTTTCATCCATGCTTCCTGCCCTTATCGTCTATGCCGCAATCAATATGCTGACGTCTGCATTTGATAATCCCAAAACCATCAACTTTTCTGCTTTATGGATTATCTCGGGAATATTAATGCTATATGGCATATTTCAATTTTTTATTGTGCTGTGGGCATACAAAAACAAATTTTTCCCCACAGCAAAGCATATTGCTGAAGATAGAATTGAATATGTTCAAAAGCTTCGCCGTTTGCCTTTAGGATTTTTTGCGCGAAAGGAAACCGGAGAACTAATTAACAATTATGACGGAGATTTTATGAGTATAGCACAGGCAATGAACGGTAGCTTATCAGAACTTTTCAGTGCGCTTTTGTCTTGCGTGTTAACCGGCATTTTTATGTTTCTCTACAATTCTGCTCTGGCTTTGGCGTTTTATATATCCATTCCTGTAGCGGCGGTGTTGGTCGCACTGTCCATGAAAATACTTGATAAAAATTCTGTAAGGGTCGCAAAGGCAAAAGATATGGCCGCAACGAATCTAAACGAATATTTAAAAGGAATGAGAACGCTTAAAAGCTACAACCAAACGGGTGAAGGCTTTCAGGTGCTCAAAAACTCCTATCACGAGTTAATGTCTGCTCATATCAAATCAGAAAGTGGCGGTGGAAGTTTGCTCCGGCTTTGCACATCTATCGTACAATTTGGACTGCCGCTTTTATGTATTACTGGGGGTTATCTTTTAATTGAAGGCAATTTGACTATTGTAAATTTTATAGCAATCATTGTCATAGGGAGCAAAATATTAAGTCCAATCACGATGTCTGTAGCCAATTTAATGATACTTAGAGGGAATTTTACCTCAGGAAAACGGCTTGACGCAACCATGTCTCAGAAAGAAATGACGGGAAAGAAGACGCTAGAGGGAGATGGGGACATCCGTTTTGAAAATGTGGAGTTTTCCTACTCTGAAGGAACTGAACCGGCACTTACAAACACCAGCTTCACAATTAAGAAAGGTGCATTGACAGCTATCGTCGGCCCTTCGGGCAGTGGGAAATCGACCATTCTTCGCTTAATTGCAAGATTTTGGGATGTAAGTGAAGGTCAAATCCTTTGCGGCGATACAAAGCTGACGGAGGTTGACCCGGAGCATTGGCAGCAAAACATCTCAATGGTTATGCAGGATGTATATCTTTTTCATGATACCATCCGTGAGAATATTATGTTCGGCAGAAGAGACGCTACAGAAGAAGAAATGATAAGAGCCTCAAAAGAAGCAGGCTGTTACGACTTTATAACAGCACTTCCCGATGGGTACGATACAATCATCGGCGAAGGCGGAAGCACCTTATCGGGAGGTGAAAAGCAGAGAATTTCAATTGCAAGGGCAATATTAAAAAAGGCTCCGATTCTTTTATTGGATGAACCCACCGCAAGTTTAGACGCTAAAAATGAAGTGTTGGTGCAAAACGCAGTTAACGAGCTGGTGAAAAACACAACAGTTATTATGATTGCTCATAGGCTTAAAACCGTTCAAAATGCTGATAACATTATCGTTCTGGACAAAGGGAAGGTTTCCGAACAAGGGCGGCATGCGGAGCTTCTGCAAAAAAACGGTCTCTATACAAAGCTGTGGAATATGCAGGCAAAATCAATCGATTTTACTATCAATAAAATTTAGGAGGATGTATTTATGAACAACAAAAGAAAATTTATTGGTGTCAAAGACTTAATTTTAGGGGTACTGTTAAGCTGTGTTGTGCTTGTTTTATTCTTTGTGGTATCTCCCATTCTACAGCCATTAGGAGTACATGTGTCCCTCGTACTTACTGTGGTCATTCCTGCAATAATTGGCGGTTCCGTTTTTTTGCTGCTTATTAATAAAAGCCCGCGCACAGGTACGTTCTTTGTGTTTTGCCTGCCCTTTGCACTCGTATTTATGATAACAGGAACAATTGCTACTTCAATAATGTATCTTTTGTGCGGCATCAGCGGCGAACTTATTATGCTTGGCCGTGCTTGGCAGACAAAATGGCGCGGTGTAATTCCTTACTGCCTGTTTTGGCTAGTTTCTTCCTTTGGTTCACTTGTTTCTATGCTGATCATGCCCGAAAGTTCCGTAAAAGCATTTATGGGAATGGGAATGGATCAAGCCGCCGCACAGGCAATGTTTGATAATTCCTTTGCAACAATGTCCAATCCTGTTTTTATTACAGTACAAGCGGTATCCGCTGTGGTGGCAGCCATACTGGGCTATTTTATCGGCACGAAAATATTGCTCAAGCACTTTAAGGGAGCAGGGGTGGCATGACGAATGAAAAAAATACCGTCTTTGACCCTCGCGTATACTTATTTTTAATGCTTGGATGTATAGGGGCAGGCTTGGTAATCTATCATGAAGTTATATGGTTCTTCATGTTTGTGTTTGCTGTTTTCTGGCTGATTATCGCATTAAAGGGTGAGAGATTTTTTTCATATTTAATGGGATATGCCGTAATATGGGGGCTAACAAGGATTTGTATATTCTTCCTCAGCGCTGACTTGACAAATTCCTTAACCATTCTTTTCTCAAGCTTGGGGTCTATGACCTCTCTTGGAAGAAAGGCGTTCCCGGCGATGATATTTGCTTTTATTGTCGCAAAACAACCCACAGGATCACTTTTAGCGTCATTTTACGCTATGGGAATACCCAAAGCGGTAGGCATCGGTCTTGCGACAATGCTCCGTTTTCCTGCAACATTTTCAGAAGAATACCGATACATACGAAACGCAGAAAAATTCCGCGGAATCGGAGTGGGCTTTTGGCATACATTAGCCCACTTGCCTTCGGTTTTGAGCAATGTATTTATTCCCCTTGTCATCCGAATCACAAGAATATCAGAGGAACTTGCCGCTTCTGTCACGGTTCGCGGCGTCCGATTTCATAATGAGGTTGTCAGTTTCAACAAGGTAAAGTTTACAAAAAGGGATGCGTTCGCTCTCCTTGTATCTTTTATCACCATAATCTCAATCTTTGCGGCGGATAAATTCATGATGGAGGTGATATAAGATGATTAAACTGAAAAACCTCAACTTTTCCTACGGCTCCAGCACGAAAACAAAACAATTGAAGAACATTTCACTTAATATTAGGCCGGGTGAGTTTATTTTGTTGACAGGCAAAAGCGGTTGCGGAAAAACCACCCTTACAAGAGTTCTGAATGGATTATGCCCGCAATTTTACCCCGGAGAGCTTACAGGAGAATATTTTTTAGACGGCAGAAGCGTAAAAGAAATTCCTATCAATGAAATCGGTACAATTGTCGGAAGTGTGTTTCAAGATCCCCGCAGTCAGTTTTTTACTTCCAATACAACGGATGAAATTGTCATGGGAATGGAAAACAACGCTTTTCCCAGAGAAGAAATGGGAGATCGATTTCTGCAAACCATTTCACAAATAGGAGTAGAACCTTTACTGGGTAAAAGTATTTTTCCTCTTTCCAGCGGTGAAAAGCAAAAAATTGCGATTGCTTCTGTTTACACCATGCTGCCAAAAGTATTGGTACTTGATGAGCCTTCGGCAAATTTGGACAGCGATACCATCACTCATTTGAAAGCATTGCTCACGAAGCTGAAAAAAGCAGGCACTACCATCATTTTATCTGAACACCGCCTGCATTATGCAAAAGACTTGTTTGACAAAATGGTGTATATGCAAAAGGGTGAAATTATCAAAGAATATCCAAGGGATGAAGCCTTCGCATTAACAGATGATGAATTAAAAGATAGGGGACTTCGTTTATTTTCAGAACCGGAAATAAACGTTGATAAGCGTATACTTTATAATGAAGAAGACTTTTTTTGTACAAAGGGTCTTTCTATTGCCCTGAGTGGCCAAAAGGTCTTGGATGAAGTCGAATTTTCTACCGCCACAGGCAAAATTATGGCAGTGTTGGGGGGCAATGGCGCAGGCAAAACAACACTTTGCCGTGTCCTTACCGGACTGCATAAGCAAAATGTTGGTCAGATTTTTATAGACGGAAGAGAAACTAAGAGCAATCAAAGAGTATGGAAAACATTCTTTGTACAACAAGACAGTGATTACCAACTGTATGCTCCAACTGTTGAAGATGAGTTTTTCATTGGAAACGGAAAGAAAAAAGCAACAAAGGAACGGATTCATGAAATTTTAGCAGAAGTGGGCCTTGATGGAATGGAAGACCGCCACCCATTATCCCTTTCAGGCGGAGAAAAGCAGAGATTACTTCTTGCCCTTGCTGTTGCCTATGAAAAGGACATTCTGATACTCGATGAGCCGACAAGTGGTCTTGACGGGGCAAATATGCGGCTTACCGCACAATTTATAAAAAAATTAGCGGAACAAGGTAAATGTATTATTCTGATTACCCATGACCGAGAGTTGATTAACTTGGTGGCAGATAGCCTATTGTACCTTGACAAAGGAAGAGCAGTCTATCATAGAAGTTTATTAAAATAGGCAGGGAGGCGATAGCTTGATTTCTTGGAAAAAAAAGTTTTTTACTATTTATGTAGGACAGACCTTTTCAATAATTGGATCTTCCGCCGTACAGTTTGCGATCATATGGTATTTAACAAAATTGACGGGTTCTGCGGTGACATTATCTATAGCGGCAATCATCGGTTTTCTGCCGGGACTTCTGTTTGGCTCGTTTGTCGGAGTGCATATTGACAGGAACAAAAAGAAAACAGTAATGATGGTTGCTGACGGCAGTATTGCTGTTTCAAGCATTATTTTAGCCATAGCATTTTTCATACCGTCGCCTCCGCATATATGGTTGATATACTCGATGCTGTTTATTCGGGGCCTTGGCTCGGTTTTTCATAGTGTATCCATGCAAGCTGCAATCCCATTGTTTGTTCCCGAAAAGGAGCTAATCAAAGCAGGAGGATGGGCGCAGTTTGTAAATGGAGCAGGAAATTTAATCGGCCCGGCTCTCGGAGCCGTACTGATTACATACATGGACATGGAATATGTCATGCTTGTGGATATTTTAGGTGCTGCATTTGCTATTTTCTGTTTGTTGCTTGTTAAAATCAACGACCCAAAAAAAGAATATAAAGCAGAGGAATCCCCTGATTTTTGGAAAGAGTTCAAGGATGGATTACATGTATTGAAAAGGAATAAGTCTTTGTATCGTGCAATTCCTCATTATGTATTGACGGGTTTTTTCTATATGCCTATCAATGCCATGTTTTTACTTTTAATCGCAGCACATTACGGAGGAACAGAGCTTCAAGCAAGCTATGCCGAAATTGCTTCTGCTGTTGGTGCAATTTTAGGTTCAGTACTTATTGGCTTTTTAGGCGAGATTAAACGCAAGCTCAGTGCGTTTTCCTTTTCGGTGATAGCTATCGGATTCTGTATATTAATTATCGCTGGATTACCGGCTTCATTATTTTGGATTTGTATTATATTCACCTTGATTGTAGGTGTAGGTATACCGTTTTTCAATGTGCCCTTTAATGCATTTATGCAACAAAGCATCCTCCTCGAGGAATTAGGTCGTGTCACGAGTCTTCTTTATATGTTATCTTGCCTTGCAAATCCGTTGGGGCTTATTATTGCGGGCCCTATTGGAGATATAATTGGAGTAAATAAATTATATATTGGTATTGGGATATTGCTGTTAACAAATGGCCTTTTATGTTTAATAAGGGTAAGAAAACTCGAAACAGAATGCTTAGCGAAAAGTAGTTGATACATATTTTTGAAAACTTCCCACTGTATTATCTCAAGTGCAAACATGAGATGCTGATTAACATGCGGCAATTCCATGTTTCGATTGTCGGCCGATCAGGCACTAATGTGTCGAGCTAATCAGAACAAATGTATGACCAGTTTATCATGGAACTTGGTAAAGCAAGAACAAATATATAAACCCAAATTACAAAACTTGTAGCTACATGGTAATCAAGAAAAAACGTATACCATTTAAAGCTCAAAATAGTGGTATCAACCATTATGTTAAGCCAATAATGGTTAGAATGGCTGTATAACAAAATCAGATGATTATTGAAATATAATTATCATTTGGACATTTGCAAGCTTGAATAATTTTACATTCAAAAGCAAATATAAATTAATTGATTGTTGTTTACTGAAGCGATTTCTTTTATCGTCGCTATTTTTGTTAGAAAATGTTAGTAATTGTATATTATAAATAATACCTCCGATGTAAGTTAAAGTTTTGGTTACCTTAGTGATATCAAAACAAGGTCAAAAACTTTAAGAACTATGAGAATACTGAAAATGATGAGAAAAACAGTATCGATATATTCAGTGCTTATATAGGTTTACAAATTTTTCCATAACCGACAGTTTGGTTGTTGCAATATTTTTGCAACAAATGAAATAGCAGCAAGTGGTTTTTGCAGCAATACAAAAATTGGAATAGGATTTCAGCTGTTATAGTTGAAGTCCTTAATTTTTTGCCTTCATCAATAGTTCCGTTTCTGGTTTATTTGTTCAAATCAGCGATGGAAATTTTTAGTTTTAACATTCTCAAAAAATTCTCCTAGTGGGAACAAATGAAAAGATTAATTTCATATTAAACATTTATCAGAGAGATAGTCTTTGCTGTACTAATATAGAGAAAAGACTGTTTTTATTGATAAAATAGCAACCGCTTGCTATGGGCATTTCGATACT
>URPG01000005.1 GCA_900549675.1 uncultured Oscillospiraceae bacterium
TTAATTACCAGCAATTTGGTAAAGAAAAGACTGTATAAAAAAGACCGCTATAAATACAAGTAGTCATACAGATAACTTGTGAATTGAAAGACCAAGACAAACTGAATATGGTAAAAGAAAACGCACAGGGGCTTGTTCCTGTGCGTTTTCTTTTTATGCTTGCTGCTGGCTGCGTCGCAATTTTTTCATAAACCAAGGGAGAATCATTATATCCCACCTCGCAAGTCATTATCCTCAATATATTTTGTTGCAGACAAAGATGTTGAATTTTTTTAAGCTATGATTTGTTATTTTTCTGACTGCATTATCTTCACTGTTATCTATCTGGTCTTCAATACGAGCTTCTGTGCTGCAAATCGAGAGAGCTTTACTTAAATCTTGTCATCTCCCTTCTTTCGATTTCCGTTAAAGCTTTCTTAAGTTTTTCGCTTGCCTTATCCGTTTATGAAGAATGAACCTCATCTACAATAACAGCGAACCTCTATTTTCCATTTTATCCAAAACAAACGGAAAGGTTTACCGGGTGGTAATGATTATTTTAGCATCCCCTGGGATGAAAGGGGATGAACCAATTCAGGCAATGTACCTATGCTGGTATAAACGCCCCTTATGCCTTTTTTCTTTGATTACCCAATTGCCCATCCTTCTGCCTTTTCGCGAATATTGATAAAGCGCCGGTAAAGACCCTCCCGCGCAAAAAGCTGGCTATGCGTACCCTTTTGAGTAACTTTTCCCTCATCAATAACCAAAATCTGATCTGCATTTTCAACGGTAGCCAACCTGTGTGCAATAACAATAATGGTTTTGCCGTGCGTCAGATTGCTGATGGCCTGCTGAATGAGGTGTTCGTTTTCTGGGTCTATGCTGGCTGTTGCCTCGTCAAGAACAATGATAGGCGCGTTTTTTAACATGGCACGAGCGATGGAGATGCGCTGCTTTTCACCTCCCGACAAGGTGGAACCTCCTTCGCCAACAATGGTGTCGTAGCCCTTGGGCAGCTTTGTAATAAATTCATGGCAGGGGGCCGCAATCAGCTCCGCTTCGGATGCGTTCGGATTGCCAAACAAGATGTTATTGCGAATACTGTCATGAAACAGATAGACATTCTGAAACACCATACTGATGTTTTTCAGCAGGGCATCGCAGGTAAATTCCCGTATGTTTCTGCCACCGAGCGTAATTTTGCCCTTCTGTATGTCATAGAAGCGGGCAAGCAGGCTGCATATGGTCGTTTTTCCGCTGCCGGAGGGGCCAACAATTGCAGTCGTCGTGTTTTCCGCTATATAAAAGGATACGTTGCTCAACACCTCGCGGTTGTCATAGCCGAAGGATACATTTTGAAATGAAACATCGTAATGTTCTAATGCAATATCCTTGCCGTCCTTATCAATAAATCCCGCATTCTCGATGTTTTTTAGCTTATTATAAATGGCATCCAGCATTTCCAGAATGTGCAGAGAGTTATTCGTTGCTTCTATAGAATTAAACATAATAAAGCTGTACACAATCATCATGATCGCCATAGGAAGCTCCATCGTGCCATTTACGGCAAGAAGGGCCGTAATCAGCATCATGGCGCTGGTTCCCAGATATAGTCCTAATCTATGCAGCGCATCAAAGGGCGCATAGTTTTTTTCCATTTGAATATTGATATCCTTGGATTTTCTATAGGCAGCAAACAGTCCTGCCGACGCTACCCCCTCCTGCTTGAAGGATTTGACCACCGCCATGCCCCTGACATACTGCACGATTTCATCCGCCATTTCGTTTATACTTTGCTGCCGCACCGGAGAATTTTTGCGGCTTTGCCGTTCAATCATCTGCAGCCCCACAAGCGAAACGAGAATGGCCAGCACGGCGGCTAAGGCGATAGCGGGTGAAAGTGTAAACAGGAACACAATGGTGATTAAAAGGAATACGTAGCTGTCTACGATGCTGTTAATGGCATTCATTGCCTGCATCTCGAAAAAGGCAAGATCTGTCGTGACCGCAGTATTCAGGTCACCTGTATTGTTTTTCTGTAAAAATCCCAAGGATACGCGCTTTAAAATATCTCCGATTTTCAGCCGCTGCTCGGCCGTCACTTCATGAGCAATGCTGTCCTGCCTTGTGGCACGAAGATAACTCAGCAGCCAGCGGATTAAAATAGAGCCTACAATAATACCTGTGAGCAACAGGACATAGCTTTTATCCAGCTTTGCCACACCGTTTAGATCATCTAAAATCATCCGAATGGTATAGGCACCGCACATTACCGGAACCGCGCCCAAAATGTTGCAAATCAGCGAAAACACAATACCTGCGCACATTCTGGCCTTGTATTTTTTCATCATGGAAAAGAGATTTCCAAGAATCCGAATCATACCAAAACCTCCTTGCCGCTTGTTTTTACCGCCCATGTTTTTGCGCCGATGTGAGCTTGCCACATGTCACGATACAGCGGGCTTTTTTGCAAGAGCGCTTCATGGGTTCCGCTCTGCTCAACGGTTCCGCCGTTGATAAGCAGGATATTGTCGGCATTTTTAATGGTGGAAAGTCGATGGGCAATAACCAGTAAGGTCTTTCCTGCGGTGAGCTCGGCAATAGCCTCCTGTATTTTGGCCTCATTTTCAGGATCGGTGAAAGAAGTCGCCTCGTCCAAAATAATAATAGGGGCATTCTTCAAAATAGCACGGGCTATGGTAATTCGCTGCCGTTCCCCGCCGGAAAGCTTGTCGCCTGCTTCTCCCGCCATCGACTGATACCCATGCTCCAGCTTACCGATGAATTCATCACACTGCGCTTTGCGCGCAGCCTTCAACACCTGTTCATCTGTTGCTTTGGGATTACCCAGCCGGATATTCTCCATAATGGAGCAGTTGAACAGGAAATTATCCTGCGTAACAAAGCTCACCTCATCCGCAAGCTGGGTTAGCGGAATTTCCTTAATATCCACGCCGCCGATGGTAATGCGCCCGTCTGTCACATCCCAGAACCGGGCGATTAGCCTTGCCAGCGTAGACTTGCCGCCACCAGAGGGACCGACTAATGCAGTGAAGGAGTTTTCGGGTATAGCAAGGCTTACATCGTGCAGGACATTTTCGCCGCCCGTATAGGAAAAGGTGACATGCTCCAGCCGTATATCGTGCTTTTGGATAGGTTTTTCTACGGAAGCCTGAGGTAGTTCGCCAATATCAAAGGTTTTGTTGATGGAGTTAATTGCGTATTCAATGGATTTGAGTTGGTTGAAAAACAGGATAAACCGCCCCAAACTGCTGACAAGCCCCATCGAAAGCAGCATTGCCATGGTAATGTTCGGAAGAGTAGCGCTGCCGGCTATATACATCAGCGTGCCGACAGGGAGCACTCCCAGCAGCGTTGTAGGCAGAATGACCGAGCCCAGCGTGGTATATTTCCATGTGGATTTATACCAATCCAGTGTGGTTTTTTTGAAGTTTTCCACCGCTTTATGATATTTTTCATAGGAAGTGGTAGATTGGTTGAACGCCTTGACCACCTCAATCCCTTCCACATATTCCACTACTACATTATTCATGTGCTCGTTGGACTCCATATACTTGGAATAGGTTTTATTGTATCCCCCAAGCATGATGCCGTAGGGGATCATCGCCAGTGGCACTGTAATCAGCGAAGCCAGTGCCAGACGGAAATCAATCATACATAAATAGCCAAACACTGCAAGAGGCAGAATAAGGGCTGCCGCGCCCTCCGGTATTACATGTGCCAAAGGGATTTCAACAGTTTCAACCTGGTCGACTACAATGCTTTTGATTTTACCGGCGGACAAACCCTGCGTAATACCCAACGGCGCCTTAAGCAGCTTATCCGCGATTCCTTTGCGCATCATTTCCAGAATAGTATAGGCCGATACATGGGAAAGTGTAGTGGAGATTGCATGAAATACCACCTTCACGACAAAGCCTAAAACACATACAAAACTCCAATAAAGCACCTTTTCTGATGTGGCGGATCCGTCGAAAAACAACACGATGACATGATAGGCCGCCACAAAGGGGATAATGCTTCCGGCTACCGAGATCATTGCACAAAGCACGGACAGCCAAAGCTTTCCCGCACAGGGCTTAGCGTAGGACAGAATACTGCCTGCAACGCTTGATTTCTTCATGATTTTTCCTCCTCTGGATATAATATTTTATAGATTTGACGGGAATTTTCCGTGTCTATTTTAAAAAATTGATTGACAGTTCCGTTCTTCAAGTGACAAATATGAGTACAGGCCGACAGTAAAAACTCAAAATCATGAGATGTGAGCAAAACTGTTTTTCCCTGCGCTGAAAGCTTCTGCAGCAGCACGGATACCCTCTTCATGTTTCTGTAATCCAGTCCGCTGGTCGGTTCGTCCAGACAAATTATTTCAGCGTCCTTCATGCAGGCAACAGCAATACACAGCCGCTGCTTTTGTCCGCCTGATAGAGAGGCGGGATGACGGGATGTGACTTCTGCCAGACCCACGTGTTCCAGCAGGCCAACTCCTTTTCTGCGGAGAGAACTATCAAACCGGATACCAAGATACAGCTCTTTTTCCACGCTTTCGGTAAACAGTTGGTAGTCACTGTCTTGCATGACAAGATAGGATTTCTGTATTCTCGCCTTCGCGGAAGCGGGGCTTTCATTGATAAAAACTTCGCCTGTATGCTCTTTTTTCAGTCCGCAGATAATATCCAAAAGTGTACTTTTTCCAACGCCGTTGTTTCCGACAATACCGACCACCGCCCCCTTTGGAATGTCCAGTGATATATCCTTTAAAACCAAATTTTTTCTGTCATAACGGAAAGATATATTTTCAAGCCTTAAGCCGTTACCTATAAACCGTGCAGATACGCCGGGAGGTGCCGTTGCCTGCAAGTCCATACTTCTAAGTCCCAGACTGTTTGCCGCTTCATTTGTCAGGTTTTTGAACGCTTCCGTACTGAGTTCTCTGCTGATTCTGCCGTCTTCAATCAAAATTGCCCGGTCGGCAATGTCCTTCAGATAGTGAATGCGATGCTCTGAAATGACGATAGTATACCCCTGTTTTTTCAGGTGCTGGAGAACCTCCATCAGATGGATGGACGCCCGGGCGTCCAGATTGGCAGAGGGCTCATCCAGCACAAGAATTTTCGGGGAAAGAGCGTAGACGGAGGCAATCGCCACCGCTTGCTTTTCCCCGCTGGAAAGCTCAAAGATGCTTCTGTCCAGAAGCCGGGATATTTTGAGGTCGCCGGCTGCCTTTTCAATCCGTGTGATAAGCTCCTTTTGAGGAATGCCGATATTCTCACAGGAAAATGCAATCTCGGCTGTTGTGTCCGTGGCAAAAAATTGAGAGCGCGGGTCCTGAAATACTGAGCCTACCGTACCCGCAAGACTTTGAATGCTTTGCGCGGAAATATCTCTGCCGTTGACCAAAACGGTTCCTGTAAGCTCTCCTTCAAAAAACTCCGGCACCAATCGATTTATGAGCCTTGTAATGGTCGTCTTCCCGCAGCCGGAACCGCCTAATAAAACAACAAGTTCTCCTTTGCTGACGTGGAGATTGATGTTGTGTAAGGCTCCCAATTCACATGCGGCGTATCGAAAGTTAACATTTTCTATCCGTATCAGATGGTTCACCCCCTTTGTAAAAGCAAGCTAATCATAAAGCCTCCGGCCAAAGCCGCAATCATACCAAACGTGAATAACACATCCCATGCCCCAAGGCGTACAATCCGGTAGGAACTGCGTTTCGTT
Organism: uncultured Oscillospiraceae bacterium; assembly: GCA_900549675.1. Classification (GTDB taxonomy): domain Bacteria; phylum Bacillota; class Clostridia; order Oscillospirales; family Acutalibacteraceae; genus Scatolibacter. Next base: position 5,728 of record URPG01000005.1, read on the forward strand.
TCCAAATCCAGACCTCTGGTCATTGCAGAAGCCGAAAGCTCATCTGCAACGGTCATGCTGCGAATCACCAGTGGCACCACGGCATATTCACTGGTTTTAAGTGGATGCAAAAGGACGCTTTTTAAATTCACACCGATTCCCCGCAATCTCATCGTGTTCGTAATGCAACGAAATTCCTCCCTAATTGTAGGCAGATAACGGAAAATAACCGCAAGCGTTATGATGAATCCCTTTGGTAACCTCATATTTTGCATTGCTGTAACAAAATCACTGATTCGCAGCTTTACAGAGATCCATGAGCCCATAACAAAGAAAACCGCCATACGTTGCAGAAAGAACACAATCATGCCCAAGCCGTTGCTTATTCCCTGCACAGGGATAGCTGCCGCCAAATACTGTGTCAGGATCAGTGCGGTGAACAAAATGCCTGTTTTCCCCGCGCCTTTCCAAAGTCCCCGCAGCAAATACAGCGACAGAATCAGTACGTAATTCCATATCAACACACCGATATTCGGAGATATGTAAGTAGAGGTTGTAAAAACCACTACCAAAAGGAGCTTCATTCGCGGATCAAGTTCTGTGATTGAATGGCTCTGTTTTTTTCCTGTTACCATACCTAAATAATCCCCGCCTTGACAAAGTGCTTTTTGAGCAGCAGTTTTCCAAGCAGAGCGCCAACCACACAGCCGGTAATTGTGGCGGCAAATCCCACAAAGAACATAGGACCGATAATCATATCATACACACCGGTATAAAGTTGTTCATAGGTTGGCAGGGCAGCAATATACATGTCCTTTAAGAAAATGAGCGGTAGGAATATCCCTAAAAACCAGAAGATAATTAGTGTGGTGAAGCAAATAATCATTGTTGATAATTTTTTTCGGTCCAGTTTTCTCCATAGGAACTCCGCCAAAACTGCTCCGACTGACATAACGGTGGCAATTGCCCAGAAATTCGCAAGCTGTAGTGCAGCAAGAATCAGCCCAACCAAAAGCACAACGCCTCTTTTACTGACCTTGGTAAAAAGCAGCAGGAAAATTGTCCCCCATAAAATACTGCACACAGCAAGGGGGAAAATGTTTCCCACCACCGTCATGCCGATAGGGGTGCCAATCAGTACGAAAACGACAAATATTAAGACGAGCATAATTGCCGTTGTGATATAATCCCGTACATTCATTTTTTCAGATTTTGTTACTTGCATTTGTTAATCCTCCGTTTTAGTTAGATACAGCTAACTTAGTTTCAAAAAATAGGGGCTTCCCCCAGACGTGAAGGTTAAAACCCCAAAACGGCCTGCCAGTTAAAGAACTTCGTAATAATGCCGCAATGCTCCAACGCTTTTTCTTTTGAAAAGCCATGCTTGATTGTTTCAAATAAAGTGGACCAATAGGCTGTCAAAAGAATATGAAGCTCGTCCTCGTCCACTTTATTTTTTGTCAGTCCGCACGCAAAAGCTCTCTCTACAAAGGCCATCGTATGTTTAGTATTCTCCGACACAAAATCATCCAGAAAGGTTGAGTAGGCGGAACCCTCTGAGCAGCATAAAAGGAGCTTGAAACCGTCATATCTTGCATAAATGAACTCTATCCAGCCCTTATGGGTTTCCTCCGACATATCCCATACCTGCGGCATTTCATCCCGTTCCAGATGTCCGTAATTCTTCTTTTCAACCGCTTCAGTCAGCGCATGAATGTCCTTCAATGTTGGTTCGAGCACAGCCGCAAATAATTGCTCTTTTCCCGAAAACCGTTTGTAGAGCGCTCCGGTGGTAACGCCCGCTTTTTGGCATATTTCACGCAGCGAAGCACTTGCAAACCCCTTCTGCAAAAATTCTACCTTTGCGCTTTCCAATATTTTAGGGTCAATGCTGTTATCTGGTACAGACATGTATTCTCCTTCCTTAAATAACAATGTTATTGATAACGATGTTATCAGTATACAGTATTATTTTTTCCTTGTCAATATAATTTCTGCTATTTTGTCAAGCAAAATACATCACATATATATGCCAAAAGGGACGAGTATTTCAGATTGTGGTGTATGTGCAGACGGAGTGCATCTGACAACACTCCTGCACGTCCCTTTTAGGATGCTTTTTACATGCGGAGGGAGGAGGTCAAAATACCTCCGTTATTCCGAAAACAAAGAATGTCCGTGAGCAAATTTTGCTGAGTTCCGCTCATTTTTCCACAGATTGAGAAGTTATAGACAAAGTTGCATCTTTGCAGCTTTAACATTATAGAATTCTGAACGTCGTAAACATTCTATCTTCCCTGTCCGATATGTACACCGCAGGATATCCGTATTTCTATGAAAGCGTTCTGCGGAATGAACGATGAAATGATATTTGATGATAATTTGCCAACCGCAATTTACGGCATAGAAAAAGACGGACAGCCGAAACTGTCCGTCTTTTTCCCCACACTTTAGGCGGTCCAAAAAATATCTTTATGAACACCAAACTAAAGCCGTTCCTCTTAATAGAACCGTCTATCCAAAATTTGTTAGATATGAATCCCCTATTATTTTTATCATGTGAGAGTATCAAGAACTTGCTTTTTTAGTCTAATTCCTGTTGGTGTAACAGCCAGTCCGCCCATAGCAGTTTCTTTTAGAGAAGAATCCATTTGCTTACCGATTCTATACATCGCATCAACGACTTCGCCAAAGGGAATATAACTTTTGACACCTGCCAACGCTAAATCAGCTTGCAGAAGAGCATTTAAAGCACCGGAGGTATTTCTTTTAATGCAAGGAATCTCCACCAAACCGGCAACAGGGTCACAGACTAATCCCAATACACTTTTCAGTGCCATGGCAGCGGCATGAAAAGCTTGTTCTGGGGAACCCCCCAGCATTTCTACAACAGCGGCGGCAGCCATGGCAGAAGCAGAGCCGCATTCCGCTTGACATCCCCCCTCAGCACCGGCCAAGGTAGCCTTTGTGGCAATAATCATCCCCACCGCAGAAGATGTAAAAAGCGCTTTCCGCAAATCCTCATGATTTTTATGATATTTTTGTGCAACAGAAAAAAGTACAGCGGGAACAATCCCGCAGGAACCAGCTGTAGGGCAAGCCACAATTCTTCCCATGGCAGCATTGGTTTCGGAGGTAGAAAGAGCAAACAAGGCTGCATAAGAGCCGATTTCACCTAGTATTGAAGATTGTGACCGAATATATTCAGAATAGCGGTAAGCATCGCCGCCGGTAAGTCCACTGATAGAACGAATCGGTTTTTCACATGCGTGATGAATGGAATTTTCCATAGCAGAAAGCATATTGTCCATTTCAGACAAGACTTCTTCTCGGCTTTTTTCTTGACGGGAAGTTTCATAATCAATGGCATAGTCATATAAATGCCGGTGGGAACGGGCAAGCTCAACCAGTAATTTTTCACTATCTGTAATAAACTTCATGATAACTCCTTATCCAGCAATAGAGCCTTTTCTACTCCGGGAATCTCATGAACTTGCTCCAGTAATCCTTGGCTGTTCTTATTGTTATCCAATTCAATATACATTGTCGCCATATCTGTATCCTCCAAACGCAATACACGCATGGTAGCAATGTTGATTTCTCTTTCATAAAGAAGAGAAGTTAATCTGGCCACAACGCCCGGTTTATCCTCATGCTTTGTAACCAAAATTGGATTGTTGCCGGTAAAGTATACCGAAATACCGTCAATCTCATTAATTACGATATTGCCACCACCAATGGAACTGCCCATAATATTTACTTTTTTACCACTGTTTGTTGTAATCAGAAATCGTACTGTATTAGGGTGAACCTCTTCCCTCAAATCAGTAGGAACAAACGAAAACAACAGATGACGTTCCTTGGCAAATTCAAATGAATTCCGAAGACGAAAATCAGAGGGCTCAAAACCAAGAATTCCTGCTACAAGGGCTCGGTCAGTGCCATGCCCCTGATACGTCTTAGCGAAAGAGCCGTGCAATTCAAAAACAACCTCCTTAATTTCCTCCCCAGAAAGATATCTTGCAATCTTGCCCAGCCTGGCCGCCCCGGCAGTATGTGAACTGGAGGGGCCTACCATAATTGGCCCCACAATATCCCAAACTGAATTCATAATGGTACTCATCCTTTCTATTTTCCAGTCTGACATAAACTAGGAATAATACTAGTTTAAAGATGTAATTCTTTTTTATACCCACTAAATATTTTCCCTATATTTTTATATACAGTATAGCCTACTGACATAAAGAGCACAAGCTAATCTTCAAACAAAACTGTTGTAGTAAAATAATATAGGGTAGTGTTATCCGGAACATGGCTAAATCCAGAGCCAACAGTCAATTGGATAAGCAACAAATTATTAGAAAACCAGAAAACTTATCTAGATAAGAACAATTGAGAAACTGTATTTTTTTGGTATAATGGCGGTATAAAACAACACACTTTGAAAGAGAGGGATTCACATGGATGAGAAAAGTGAAAGAATGGAACGTTCCTTGCCAAGGTTTCTAAAAGATGATATTGAGGCATTGTTAAAAGGGATTGAAAACCAACCCTCTCTTTTAGATTGCTTATATAATGAAGTGCAAGGCTCCATTAATTCTGCTTTCTATGGAAACCACATCACAGAAGAACAAGCAAATTATTTGTGTGAAAAATATTTAGTTTGGGAGATGTAAATATGGTAGATCAAATGCTTTTGCTATCAAAAGATACTGCTATTGCCAAGATTATGAATGGAAAGATAGAACCAATCTTGCCAAACCGTACGCCTCTATTTTTGCAGCGTACGGGAGATATAAATTATGGTTATCTTCTCGTGCAATAGACGGTCATCGTACGAATTCACGACTGCTAAAAAAGCTTTGAGATTAGAGCAAAAAGATGATGTGTCAACCGTCTTATCCGTAAATGCTGCCACAGTGACTGATAATTATTGGATCAAACCAATTCATGATGAGATTACGACTTACCAAGATGTGCGTTTCACAGTGAATCATTTTGATAATTTAGCACTTACAGGCGATATAAATTCATTTATTCAACAACCAAGTCGTTCACCTGAACTTACCAATATTGGTAGTTTTGAAAAATGTTGGAAATTAATAAACGGAAAATGGTGGATGATTAAAAGTGGAAAACCAGAAGAATTATTTTCTGAATTGTTAATTTGCCGTATTGCAAAATTTTTAGATTTTCCTGTGGCAGAGTATAAACCCGATGGAAATCACATTAATAATCTGGATTTTACATACGGTGCGGAAGTTGATTTTGAGCCGGCTGCTGCTATTATTGGAGACGAATCTGATTACATTAAGATTTATAATATGCTCAAACCATTTGGTAAACAAATTACCAAAGCCTATTTGCAAATGTGTTATTTAGACGCATTGGTGATTAATATGGATAGGCATGAATATAAATTATCTTCCCCTCAAATTTGATATGCGGCAGTTTATTACCTGTATCACCGTTTCCGTGATAGGTTGCATTTGAATGCAAATCCAGTATGCCGTTATCCTGCTGAATAATATTCTTCTCGGCAATACCGGTTGTCTTGGCGGCGATAATATGCGATTTCTTTTTAGACCGGCTGACCATGCGCATGAACTTCACACCGGCGCCGATTGTCGTTTTGCCCGAAGCGGTAGTCTTCTAAGTGCCTTCTAAGAATTCGGCATTGACATTGTTCACGGTATTAATAAAATCCACATACTTTTGTGACAAAGGAAACGAATTTTCAGAAGACATCAGACCACCTCCTTATTCACCATCTTCAAGCCCTCCGCCGCCTATTTGGCTCATGACAGCGTCAAGCTTGCCGGATTCAGATACTTTGACATCGGTTTCCTGCTTTGTGCTGTAACCGTGCTTTGACATCCACAATCCTGCTAGCTGTGAGGGAATCACACCAAGCTCAAACTTCTGCCGGGCATCAATTTCACATTCTTCACGCATGCGTGTGACGATGTCCCTATACTTCTCGTTGTCAGCATAGCTTTCATAAAATTTTGACCTTGCAATTCCTGCAAACACGCAAAATCCCTCAATTGTGTAAGTAACACTGCGTTTCAATTCTGCACTGACAAACTCACTGTTCTTGGAACTGAAATCATGGGTCAGCACATGCTTATTGTCGCATTCCCACTTGAACTCTTCCCACGCTTCTTCCAAAGCTTTGACTGTTTTAAACTTTCGGGGTCTACCCATGTTTTTTTCACCTCCTGTGATTGATTTTTTAAGTCTTGCATATATCACCCTATCCGGGAATAAAATAGCCAAGAGGGGTGATATCGTTGGAAAGTAAAAAGAATAAAATTATTTCTGTCGTGCTATTTATCATTGGTACTGAATTGGTCGGATATTTAAGCAGCTTGTTAGCGGGTAATATAGGCAATGTATATACCCAACTGACAAAGCCTCCGTTATCACCTCCGGGCCAGGTGTTCGGTATTGTCTGGCCGATACTGTATGCCTTAATGGGCTTAGCAATGGGCTTAATTTTCAACCGTGAAGACCACCTTGCAAAGCAAGCACTTGCATGGTACCTTATCCAGCTCGGTTTGAATTTTATGTGGAGCATTATCTTTTTCAGATTTGAAGCACGCTGGCTTGCTTTAGTCGTTTTAATTCTTTTAGACATTGCTGTATTGTACCTGTTAACGTTGTTCTACAGAATAAATAAAGTGAGCTTTGCGCTGCTTTTACCATACTTGATTTGGATATTATTTGCCACCTATTTGAATATTGGATTTGCAATTTTGAATTAAAAAACAGGATTGACAGAAAGGATTTTTAGCAATCCAATTGTCAATCCCCTGATTTTTAGGTATAAGAAAACGCACCGCTGAAAAGCGGCACGCTGTGTGTTTATTCGTCTGCAAGTGCATCAGCTTGTGTCCTATGAACTGTACCCCATGGGTGATGCGGGGGTGCATAAATAGAACATATTTTCAACGGGACATTTCCAATATTGATTACATTATGCCATTTTTGGGCTGGTATAAATATGCAACAGCCAGTGCAGACCCGCTTTTGAAAACATAAATTATCTTTTTGATCTCCCATTTTTACAATCCCCATTCCTTGTTCAATTTGAAGGAATTGATCTGTATCAGGATGTATTTCTATCCCTATGTCTCCTCCAGGCTTAATACACATTAACGTCATTTGTAAATAAGTTCCTGTCCATAGTGCGGTGCGAAAATTACTATTTCTCTTTGTTACGGCTTGAACATTTGCCACAAATGGTTTCGGACCACAATCTTGACTATTTTTATACTGGTTGTTCATATATTTCCTCCTCTCATAATCTTGCATGATATCATATGAAATATATTGAGAGAAAGTGTTACAGTAAAAAAAGAATCCCTCGTGCACACTGCACAAGGGGTTCTGTGTTTGTATGAAGAGGATTTACAGGCTGTTTGCTAGCCGCACTCTCTTCGGGCAATCCACCGCTTAGCGAGTGATAATTGCCATTGTGTTTTGAACCTAAAGTTCATGGGCTCATTCGTCCCGAAACATCCCCAACTGTTTCACGTCTGTGAGAGGTGCGTGGGGTCTGTGCAGATTGCCGGATTCGAACCGGCGGTACCACCGCTATATCTGCATGTGTGCCAGTCTTACCTGGCTGTAGTGTTTATTCTTAACTGGCTGCTTGCTCAACAAAACACCTGTACGAGCACTCGAAGCCGTGCCAGCTTAGCCTACGGAACTGGGGGAGTCTACCGCAGCCTTCCCGTAATGCCCCCGAAGTTGTGGTAACACCAATGAGGTTTGAACTCATTGCCACTGTGAAAGAGTGGTGTCCTGACCTGTTAGACGATGGTGCTATACTGCCCCAGCCGTAACCGGGGCTGATTTAGGAGGTATATCTATGCCAAGATGCCTTATACTCAAGGAGTAGAGACAGCAGCAATAGAACGCTAAAAATGGATGTTGTCCGTTGTTTATCTGCTGCCTCTATTATTATTATTATAAATGGTAAAATCGTCATTTGTGGCTAAATCGGCGAAAAGATTAACTATTTTTCATGTAATCTAAAGCCTGCCGATATTTATGTCTTGCTTTTTCCTGTGTGTAATCTCCGCCCATTTTTGCGGCTATATCACGCCATGTTAACTTGCGATACGCCCTCAGCTTTACAATTCTACGCCATTCACTTTTGGGCAGCTTTCCAACAGCTTCTTCAATTTCAAGCTTCTGTGCCCTCAAAAACGCTATCTGCTCTTGATTGCTACGTGGCAACCCTTGAATCGTGATGCTGCGGGGTGTGTAGGGGTAATCCGGCATGGAACCTTGCACCGAATCGGTAGAATACTCGGAAAGTAGTACAAGCTGCTTTTCGAGTATTTCTTTTATTTCTTGATTTGTCATACCGTTCTCCTTTCCTAAAAAATACTTGCGTTTACTTCGGTTAAACAGCTTTTGCTGAAATACTTCCAACTACCTGACGATTAAGAATCATGTGCTTTACCTGCTCATAAGCAAATCCCATTTCTTTCAGAACAGCGATTTGATATTCGACTTTAGTAACGGCTTTGATTTCATCAGAAGTCATGTAATCACTGGCAACAGCTTTTTTTTGGTGCATTGCGTTCTTTACGAATTTGAGCCGCATTTTTGCCAAGAACAGATTTATAAGCCAAATCGGTATAAAGCTTGTAGTCCCACTTGCTATGGTCAGGGTCTGCCTGAATGGTGTCGGTAAGACTTGTCCTGACAGGTTTGCGGTCAAACTTTGCTGTTTGCCTTTTCATCAGTTCAAAACGCATAGCGTAAAATTCTTTGACAAGAGCCTTTTTGAATTTACGGACTGGTTCGGTGTTTTTGAGATAGGTGATTAACAAAGTGGCTTGTAGTTCGTTGAGCATATAAATCTTTTTATTTTGCATGCCACCTTTTGTTTCAAAGGGTGTGATTTCAAATCGCACCCTTCCGAATTCGGCCAAATCGGATTCATGCTTTTCAATAATTCTTTGTACTGACCTGTAATTGATTTCTGCGAACTCTGCAATCACATCAGATGTTGTAAACGGAACGGCATCAATTTTATTTGGCTCGAGAAATACTAGGTTTGTCATTTCTTCACGTCCTTTCTTCTAAAATTTCATTCAACGCAGCGTTGAATTAATTTAACGAATTCATACTATCTACTTTTAGTAGATTATCTGGCAAAAAAATATAGTCGCATGGCACACCGGTAATTTCTTCGATTTTTTTTAAATATTTGTAATCGGGAGAAGTCTTCCCGCTTTCCCAATTATAGACTGTTGATCTATGTACTCCCAATGCTTTTGCCATCTCAGCTTGTGTCATTTTTTTATTTACTCTTGCCGCCTCTAACGAAATAGTAAAACTAGTCATTTCTATCACCTCTCTTTCTGTGTTAAAAACACTCTACCATAAGTAGAAAACAAAGTCAATACTAAAAGTAGATAAAAATAAAATTTATGTTGACTTTTTTCTACTTTAAGTGTAATATATGCATATAAAACACGGGGGATAAAAAATGGAAGAGAAAAAAATCTTTGCAGACAATTTAAATTATTATATGAATAAACACGGTAAAACTCAGGCGGATTTAATTGCAGATTTAGGTATAAACAAATCAACAATATCAACTTGGTGTAATGGTATAAAAATGCCACGGATGGGAACTATTCAAACTTTAGCTGATTATTTTGGAATCATGAAAAGTGATTTAATTGAAGAAAGGCAGGAGTTAAAACTCCCACCTGATTGTGAACCAGTGAATTTTCATGAACTAAAAAGAATTCCTTTGCTTGGACAAGTTGCCGCAGGCTTACCGCTATATGCCGAAGAAAATATAGAGGGTTATACTTATACTGAATTAAATAGCGGTGCTGAATATTTTGCTCTGCGTGTTAAAGGTGATTCCATGGACGCAATGGGGATAAAAGATGGATATGTCGTCATTGTGCGCCGGCAGAGTATTGTTGAAGACGGAGAAGTCGCTATAGTAATGATAGATAATGAAGAGGCTACTATGAAACGCTTCTATAAAGTAGGAAACACAGTTACACTACTTCCCCAATCTACAAACCCTGAACATAAACCTCAAATTTATGATTTAACTAGAACTAGAATTGAAGTTATAGGCAAGGTTGTAAAAGTGGAATTCATGTTATAGAAAAAGTGACATCTTTTTGCCATTGCGAATAAACGTTTAATAAGGTATAATATTTACATATTTTTACATTATTATATTTAAAAAGGGGTATTTTTATGAGGTACAAAAATCCAAAGCCAAAAAAATCAAAAAAAGGCACAGTCGTTATTGTTGTAGGAGTTCTAGTAGTATTGGGCATTATTGGTAGTCAAATGGGTGATGACAAAAAACCTGCAACAACACAGAAAGATAATATTACTGCGCAAGCACAAGTGGATTCTGCGCCCCCTGAAAAGGAACCAGTTTTACAACCTTTTACTACTGAATTGCAAAGCGGACATTATACAGCAGGCATCGACATTCCAAGTGGTACATATAACGTGACTGTTGTGAGTGGCAATTCAGGAAATGTGTCATCATCAAATTTGTATAACGGCGGGATAAACGCAGTAATGGGAGAAAGTGCTGATAATATCCATATCTCAGAGTTTAAGAACTTAAAACTGCCAAAAGGAGAAACTTTATCTGTATCAGGCCTAACAATCAAAATTGAATCCCCCGAAGTTGATCCCTCGAGCGTAATTGGCAGAGCGGATAATACCGCGGAAGAAATTACACTTTCTAGCGGAAACTTTGTTGCTGGAACAGATTTTAAAGCTGGTGTGTATAACGTAGAGCTGGTGGAGGGCTTGGGCAATGTATCGTCTAATAATATGTATGACGGTGGATTGAATATCGTAATAGGCGATGGTAGTGACGGTTTCTCTATAAATAGTTTTCAAAATGTTGATTTTAAGGCCGGCATAGAACTTTCTGTATCAGGTGTTACAATAAAGCTAACACCTAGTAAATAAAAGAACTTTTAATTTGGCAACAATATTATATTTTTAACAAAGGGGTAAGTCACTCCCTACATGGGAGTGTAGATTGAAATAAACAACACAAACACTGGTAGAAGAGCAGGATAAGTTAGCCTAAAATAAAAAAAGCCCCCGGTGCTGGAACACCAGAGGCTTACTGAACGAAACTAGGACAAGCCTAATATCGCCTTATAACACCGATATTATACCACTTGTCTTTGATTTCGTCTACCCTAAAAACGAAAGGACAGGTGATTTTTTATGGCTACAGTAAGCAAACAGGGGAAAGGATATAAGATAACAGCGTCGAAAGGGTACGATATTAATGGTAAGCAGCTTCGGGAATACATGACATGGATTCCCGAACCGCACATGACTGATCGTCAGATAAAAAAGGAATTAGAACGGCAGAAAGTGCTTTTTGAAGAGCAGGTTAAAAATTCTGTCAATGTCAATAAAAACATAAAGCTAGTAGACTTTACAGAAATCTTCATGCAGGAATATGCGCAGCCCAATTTAAAAAAGCAGACAATCTATAATTACGGAGAACGGATAAAGGTAATCAATCAGGCTCTTGGACATATCAAAATAAAAGATTTGAGTCCTCGTCACATTGCCTCTTTCTACGCTAATCTGAAGGAAGAGGGGATACGGGTAAAACAAATCGCAATATGCAAGATAGATTTAAATGCATGGGTAAAAAAGCATCATACAACCGTGGAGGCGTTATCGCGAAAAAGTGGTGTGTCCAGATGGGCCTTTAATCAGAGCAAAAATAATAAACCGATAGCAATCGAAAATGCTAAAATCATAGCGAATACTTTAGGCATGGACTTTGATACTGTATATGAGATAAAAAAGAATATGAAACCATTGGAAACCGAATCTATACGAACATATCACCGTATGCTGTCTACAATCCTAACAAGAGCGGTAAAGTGGGGGTATATTCCGGAAAATCCAGTAGCAAAAACAGATCTACCAACACGACAATCCGTTAAAGCAAGTAAAATCAAATATCTTGAAGAAGATGATGCCAGAAAGTTACTAAACCTTTTGCAAGAAGAACCCATAAAATGGAGAACATTTTTCACGTTTGACTTATTGTCCGGTTTACGACGCAGAGAGATCGCGGGGTTGTATTGGAGCGATATAGACTGGGTAAATCAAACGGTATCTATTAACAGAATATTGAATTATGTACCAAAAGCAGGTGTGTATGAAGATACACCCAAGACGGCATCATCTGAGCGACCGCTTAAATTAACCCCTTCGGCATTTGTACTATTGCAAAAATATAAACATTGGCAAGACGAGCAAAAAGCAGTTTTAGGCGATGCATGGGAGGATACACAAGGCCGCATTTTTACAAATAACTTTGGTAAACCCATTTTCCCCAGTAGCGCCACACAATGGTTTTCTCACTTCATTGAACGCACGGGACTACCGAAAGTAACGGTTCATTCTTTGCGGCACACTTATGCTAGTTTAATGATTGCAGATGGTATACCTCTTATTGTTGTGTCTCGGCAGTTAGGACATGCACAGGCAAGTACCACCGCAAATATTTATGCGCATGCTTTAAAATCAGCAGAAGAAAAAGCAAATCAGGTATTCAACCGGTTTGATGATGTCGTGTCTGGTACCGAATCGGAAAGCGCAGTAAAACATAAATAAACGCTAGATGAACGCCAAACAGCGATTTATAAGCTTTTTCACACCCAGCAAAACAAAATAAAAAATCCGCCTAAACCCAGTGTTTAAGCGGATTTTTTATGGAGCTGCTAAGCGGATTCGAACCGCTGACCTCGTCCTTACCAAGGACGTGCTCTGCCAACTGAGCCATAGCAGCATAATTTGGCGACCCGGAACGGGCTCGAACCGTCGACCTCTAGCGTGACAGGCTAGTTCCTCAAACCTATAATTGTCTACCGATACAAATTGGCAAACTGTATTACAAATAATAACATATT
>URPG01000006.1 GCA_900549675.1 uncultured Oscillospiraceae bacterium
CCTGCCAGCACCAGGCGTATAGGGGTTGCGCCGCCCCGGCGCAAAGAAGCCACGCCATTAACCATCACCGTGCCTAATGCTGCGCCTAAAAACGAGAACAACATGATATTCAGGTATCCCATACCGGGGAAGAAGGCAAAGCAGATGGAAAGGGCAAATCCGGCTCCTGCGTTCAGACCTAAAAGCCCGGAATCAGCCATAGGGTTTCTTGTGGTTCCCTGCATAATGGCTCCCGAAACCGCAAAGGCCGCACCGACCAGAGCGCTGGCAAGTACGCGGGGAAGCCGTAAATCCATCACAATCAGGTGATGGGTGTCTTCTGCGTTAAAATGGAAGAGGGCGTTCCAAACCGAGGAGAGCGGAATTTCCGCCGCTCCCTTGGTAATGGAAAACGCCATGAGTAGGGCGAGTACCCCGCTGCCGATGATAAGTATGAGCCACGCCGCCCAAGCGCGGCCCTTTGGTTTTATGTTGTTTGTTTGAGCCGGTGTTGCCGGTTCGCTTCTTTGATTCATGTGATCTCGTTCCTCCTTGCCGATGTATCGGCATGCCTTTTATGCACCGGCCTGTGCCTGATGCAGACGGCTGTACACCCCGTCCCGGCTCAACAATTCCTCGTGGCTGCCCTCTTCGGCAATGCCGTTTTCAGTAAGCACAATGATTCTATCAGCGTTGCGGATTGTTGCCAGCCTATGGGCGATGACCAGTGTGGTGCGTCCCTTGGAAAGCTCGGCAAGTGCCTGCTGAATCGCCGCTTCTGTCTCGGTATCCAGCGAAGAAGTGGCTTCGTCCAGAATGAGAATGGGCGGGTTTTTCAGGAACATCCGGGCGATGCTCATGCGCTGCTTTTGCCCGCCGGAAAGCTTTACGCCCCGTTCGCCGATGATGGTATCCAGCCCGTCCGGTTGCTCTTTTATGAAATCGTCGAGCTGGGCACGCTTTGCCGCTTCCCAGATTTTTTCTTCTGTGGCATCCAGCTTGCCAAACTGGATATTCTCACGAATGGTGCCCGCAAACAGGAACACATCCTGCTGCACCACGCCGATCTGGCGGCGCAGGGAATAGAGCGTCATATCCTTGATATCCATGCCGTCAATGGTGATCCGTCCGGATTCGGCTTCATAGAACCGGGGAAGCAAACTGCATAGCGTGGTTTTTCCTGCGCCGGAGGTCCCCACAAAGGCCACGGTTTCCCCGGTCCTGATCGACAGGCTGATATTTTCCAAAACGCGGCGGTTCTCGTCATACCCAAAGGTTACGTTTTCGTATTCAATTTCCCCGCGCAGGGAAGATACCTTTGTGGCGTTAGGTTTATCCTTAATTTCCGGCTCGGTGTCCATCATTTGCGTAAAATGCTGAAAACCCACGATGCCTTTGGGAAAGCGAACGGAAAAATTGGCAAGCAATTGGACGGGGTTGAGCATGACATTCCCCAGCAGAATAAAGCTGAATAGCTCTCCGCTGCTCATACTGCCATGTAAAGTAAACCAGCTGCCGCCAATCAGCGCCACAAGGGGCAACAAACGCATCAGTATATAGCTGAAAAACTGGTTTTCCGCGATGGCTTTGAAGCCTTGTATCTTGGCATCAACAAACCGTTGGTTATCCGAAATAAATAGCTTTTTCTGGTATTCCTCATTAGCAAATGCCTGCACCACGCGGATTCCTCCGATGCCGTCCTCCAACCTGGAGAGAAATGCGCCGATTGCACCGAACATCCCGGAGGTAGCCTTCATGGTCTTCTTGGTGAAAACCAGTGTGATCCAAAGGATGGCGATGACGAGCACCGTCATAATGATTGCCAGTATCCAGTTGGCGTGCATCATTAAAACCATTGCGCCAATCAGTGTGATTATGGAAATCAGGAAATGCTCCGGCCCGTAGTGCGCCATATTGCCCACATCCAACAGGTCGTTGGAAACGCGGGAGGCAATCTGGCCGGTCTTGTGGTTATCAAAAAAGCGAAAGGAGAGCTTTTGCAGATGATTATATAGTTCCACCCGCAGATCTGTTTCAATATACAGCCCCAGCTTTTCGCCCCAATAGCTGATAACATATTTCAGCCCTGCGTTGATTAAATAAAGAGCCACCAGAAAAACCGCTGCGGTCACGATCAACTTCCAATTTCCTTCGGGCAGGAGGGTGTCCACAATGCGGCTGACCGCCAGCGGGAACGCAAGCTCCAGTACAGCGGAAGCCGCCGCGCAGAAAAAATCCAGAAAAAAGAGTTTTTTATAGGGGCGGTAGTAGCGCAAAAAGCGTTTCAAATCTTTCATCATAGGGAGATTTGCCCCTCCTTTCCATTGGCGTTTTTGTGATTTTGGCAATAAAATCCCAGGCGCAGGCTGCCATAGCAGGCCGCGCCTGGGCTTTCTTCTCTTATTGTGTTATTCCGTTAGGGCCTTGGAAACCGCTTCCGCTGCATAAGAAATCGCAGTGGGGCTGTTCGACCATGCCCACGGTTCCAGCAGATATACGTTATCATTCTTAACCGCTTTCAAATTAGTCCACACACGGTTGCTCCCCAATTCTGCCAGAATATCGCCAATATCATCCGAATTTTGGAGGAATATATGATTGGGATTGAGTTTAGCTAACCCCTCTAAGCTAAGCTGATTGCCTTCAACCGTGATAACATTAAGACCTAAATCTGTATATTTTCCTTCTCCAAAGGCAAAAAACTCGAGTTTATTGTTTAGGACAAAAAACATCACTGTGTCTTCGCTTACAGAAATGAGTTTTTCTTTTGCCTGCTGATAGTTCTTGTCAAATTCTTCAATATATGCTTGCGCCTTCTCTTCCTCTCCGATAGCCTGCGCCATTAACTGAAAAGCAGATTTCCAGCCTGTATCCGGAGAGTATGTTACGCTTATCGTTGGCGCTATTTTAGCCAAATCTTCATACAGATTTTCGTATTCGCTTCCACCGGTTATAATAAGATCAGGATTAAGCGCTAAAATTTTTTCAAGGTTTGTCGCATCCCAATTCCCAACATCTTCGATATTCGTATCTTTGAGCAAAGGTGCCAAAACAGTCTGTTTTGCCAGAAAATTATCATAGTAACCTGCACCGACGACCGGACTGTCCAACACCAGCAAATAATCCACATAGGTATAGTTGATAGCAACAATCCGTTCCGGCTTTTTCTCCAAAACAATCTCATTACCCGCATCGTCTGTAATAGTGCGGGGCCACGCCGACGCTGCCTTACTCTCATCTGACGCACTTGTACCCGTTGTCGCCGGCGAACTTTCCGGCGTGCTTGTCCCGCTATTCTCCACAGGCGTTTCGGCGCAACCAGACAAAATGCCTGTCAACATCACTACCGAGAGCAAAAGCCCTAAAAATCTTTTCATTTGTCATTCCTCCAATATGATTATGGTTAGTTTTTTCTAACTCTGCTTAGGTTAGTATAGCAAAACCATTTGCATAAGGGAATGTGTTAATCAGGAATTCAGCATGTGTTATTCAGGAATTTCTGTCGGTACTCACTGGGAGACACGCCAAAATACTTTTTAAACAATTTGCTGAAATGAAAGGGATCGCTAAACCCAACGGACTGTACCAATTCCCGTAACGGCGCATCGCTGCCGGGCAAAAGTTCTTTTGCTCTATTCAGGCGATACTGCAAAATATAATCTCCCGGCCCCATGCCCGCGTATTTACGAAATACATAGACCAGTCTGTTGTTGCTCACGTTATTTTGCCCGGCAAGCCTTGTCAGCGTGAGCGGTTCCATGTAATATTCATGGATATATTCGGTGGCCTGTTCAAACAGAGCCTGCGCCCCTCCGTTGGTTTGATTGCGGGCACAAATGAACATTTCTTCCAACACATTACGAAAAAGCGTTTCCACACGAAAAGAAGCAATACCGCCCGGCTGACTGGACGCTTGATACAAGTGTCGGAGCAATTCCATCAGGCGCAGACTTTCTCCTACCTGCAATTCAAAGTGTTCTTGTGAAAGGGTCATATCTTCTGGTTCAGGTGCTACAATTTTATACAGCACCAAAATATATTCCCATTTTGATTTTCCAACAACACGCTTATCCAGCCTCATGTTTGCGCCGCCATGGACAACGGTTCCGGCCTTGAGCAAGTAAGGCGTTCCGTCAAAGAGAAATTCTGCTTTCCCTGATAAGGGGAAAACAAAGCCGGGGAATGGGGAACTCATTTGCCATCCTGCATCTCCCGGATTATGTACTTCACAGAACACCGTTTCCACCTGAAAAGGAGTGCGCGCAAAATGCTCCGCCAGCTTGTTGATGTCGATTTTCATGATGCGCACACTCCTTTCGAAAGTATTGTTAGTTTGTTAAGGTATCAATTACAGTTTGTACGCCATATCGCATAGCAAGCGGTCCCCCGGTTAAAGCAGAAAGATCAATGCTAAAGACATGGTTATTTTTCACTGCTGTCAATGATTTCCATACGGAGTTTGCGCTCAGTTCATCCATAAATTCTTGATCCGCGCCCGACAAGAAAATATAGTCAGGGTCAAATTCAGAAAACGCTTCTAACGATAGCGTGCTTCTTTTCGTTGGCCAATTCAGAGGAGAAGACAAACCCAAACCGTTCTCTTTATCATAAAAAAGAATGAGCTGCTGCTCGCTATATACCGTAAACTCTTTTTTCCATGCTCGGGCAAAGCCCGCCGTTATCTCACCCAATGCTTCCACGTTTGCCTTACCTTGTTCGGCTTCCTCCAGCACCTTGTTAATAAATGTTTCGGCAGCAGTTTCCTCACCTATGATTTTGGAAATCTCCCGAACCGAAGTTTGCCAATTGTCAAAAAAGCTAGCATCATCTAAAACAATGACCGGCGCAATCTTCTCGAGTTGGTCATATATTTTTTCATTAATCGTCGTAGCTAAAATTAAATCAGGGCTTGTTTCAACAAGCTTTTCCAAGTTGATGGAAAGGTGATCCTTCCCCAAATCTTCTATCTGATATCTCTCGAAGTAAGATTTCATAGATCCCCACTGAGAGATTACTTCTACTGTATCGGATGCGACGGGCGGAGTCTCCAATGCCAGCAAATTTTCTGTTATCATCCACGTTGTCACTGCAATACGTTCCGGCTTTTTCTCCAGAGTTACTTCTTTTCCACGGGCATCCGTATAGGTGCGGGGCCAATCGGTTTCATCTGCGGCAGACGGTTCCGGTGAATTTGTCTCTGATACGGCAAGCGTGGTTTCCGGCGAGCTTGTCCCGTTGTTTTCCGCAGGTGTTCCGGCACAGCTCGTCAAAGCTCCCATGATAAGTGCGGCCGACAAGAGCAGTCCTAATAACTTTTTCATTTGATAATCCTCCAATTCATATTGCGGTTAGATAGTGTTAACTTATTGCCGATGATTAGTATAGCAATCTGCAATCAAAATTGGAATAACATTTTTCCTGAAATCTATATGGACGATTTCCTGTTACACAGCCTTGAATATGCGCTCGGCGATAAGCCAAACATATTTTTAAATTGCCGACTGAAATAGAGCGCATCTTTATACCCGACACACTTCCCAATTTCCTGAATACTGCATTCCGTGGATTCCAGCAGTTTCTTTGCCTGCTCCAGACGACACTGTATCAAATACTCGATTGGTCCGATACCGCTATGGCGCCTGAAAACATCCGAAAAGTACTTTCCGCACATGCCGTATCGGCCGCCCAACTCACAAAGGGTGTGAGGCTCCATGTAGTGCTGCTCCACGTAGTGTTTGACATCCTCCACCACGCTGTGCGCATCTGTTTTGCGAATAATCTTGGCACTGGAAAACAGTTCTGCGAGAACAGAGTAAACCAACACTTTTGCCTGCAGCTTTGCCTGTGGCTCTGTTTGCTGCCACAAAGCCGTTAGTTGCTGCAGCATAGAAAATAATTGGGGATTGATGCCGGTTTCCAATTCATATGGGCAGTGCATATATCCGGCATTGTTGCCTTCATAGTGGTAATACAGAACAAAAAATTCCACAGGAGGCTCATTTTGAGCGGTCAGCCATTGACCCGGGCAGCCATGAATCACTTTCCCCGGTTCGAATATAAAGCTGTTCTCACTTAAATTAAATTGAGCTTTTCCCTTTACCGGAAAAAGAAACGCTGATCCCTTTGTGGTGTAGCCTTCCTGAATATTTCCTTGCTGTTTTTTAAATAAGGATGCTGAAAGCGGCTCAAAAGGCAGCCGCGCATATTCCTCCATTGCCTCGTTTAGGTTAATATCTATTTTCATGACTTGTATGCACTCCAGTTGAATCTAAATTATGTGAATGTTGCAAATTTAATGTGAAACGGTCTCAAGTTAGCTTTTGCTAACTTGTATAATAGCATGATTTTTGTCACTTTACAAGAGTAAAGTGTTACGGAAACCTTGCAGTCCGATGCCAAGGTGAACTGCCATGGAAGTTTTTCCATGCAGTACTTTTGATATACCAAAAGCAAAGATGATTTTGCATCATTGTTTCAAAATTATCAGGCTGAAATAGATGCGAATTTGCATTTGTTTCAGCCTGATTTTGTGGTAAGCTATATCCACTTCAAATTATATATAAGTAGAATAATTTAAGTAGGGTTTGAAATGTCTATTTAAACTCCATTTACTCGTGAAAATTTAGATTTGTATCTGAAAGAATTGACAAAAGTTTTCTGTGAATTAAACGGGAAAAATACCCCTGCCGAAATTATATCGACAGACGGTGCCTCAATTTTAGCGAATTATAGTTTTTGTGGTGTTACCTTCCATGACTCTAAAAGTTAATAAGAAGGAAGAATTATTGCAAATAAATATCAATTAGAATAATAAATTGATTCTCCCTTCAGAGTAGGAATGTTTTCTCTGTTCAGTCCTATTGTTTCGTCTAAAAATGAATAGATGTATCAGAGAAAAAAGATGACAGGAGTATTTTTCTGTGTGTTGTTTTATGTAACTTTTTAAGAAAAGCATCAATTAAATACAGGCTGTGGATCTGCAGTGGGGCCGTCTACTACGAGAATTTCCTTTCCGTTTTCGTTCACATCAAAGTAGATTCTGTCAATGCAGAGTAAACGCGGATTGGCAGAATAATCGCTGAAATGCTTGTGATACAGAATGAACATATCCTTGCCGTCAGGCGACCAAGCAATGCAATGGTGCCCCACACCGTGCATTTCTTTGGTTGACCGCAGTACCGGATTTCCCTCATATTTTTCATAGGGGCCAAGCGGATTGTCTGCTACAGCATAGCCTGAACCATAGTCTGTTTCGTAATGACTGCCGGAATAGGTCAGATAATATTTCCCGTTGTACGGAATCATATAAGGACCTTCGTTTACCGGCCACTTCTTCATTTCCCATTCTGTGTCTGGCTTGAGAAGCAGGCGCGCGGTATCCTCCTTGATTCCCATGAGGTCATCGGTCATCTCGGCTCCCCAAATTTCGTTATTATTATGAAAGCGCACAAAATACAGATACCACTTGCCGTTTTCATCCCGAAAGAAATGGCTGTCGATTTCTTTGATATCCTCATGCAGCGGTTTCTTTTCTTCTTGCTTGAATGGGCCAAGGGGTGAATCGCTCGTGGCAATACACAAATGCTCCTCTACGGAATAGGACATATAGAACACACCATCTTTTTCAATAACGTCTGGCGCCCAGAACTGCTTGTCACCCCAGGAATCTTCCGCCTGGAGAGCCATTCCGGCCTCTTCCCAGTCTATCAGATTCTTAGAGGTGTATACCTTGAAGCCTACCGGTTGTCCCGGATGCCACAGTGTGTTGGTTGCGTACAAATAATAGGTTCCGTCATAAAAGAGTACGTCCGGATCTGCACATCCGGGCAAAATTGGGTTCTGAAATTCTGCCATCTCTTTTGTTCCTCCGTTTAATTGATTATTTTCCATTCCTATTGTTTCAGGTGGGGGAATGCTGCTGCAGGCTGTCAAACTGAGCATCAATACCGGAAGGATTTTCCAGATTCGCTTCATAGGTATTTTTCCTCCTCACAGTGTCATGGTTACAGACAGCCGGCCCGCGTCTACGGTAAGTTCATCAATTCGCGCCACCCTGGTGTCCTTTGCAGGAGCAAAATCTTGATAATCTCTGCCGTGGTATACCACATAAAGCTTTCCGCTGTCACGGATTACGCTGTTATGACCTACGCCCTCCATAAACTCGTTTCGGCACATTAGCGGCGCATAAGTGTTGTTATCGGGATATTTGGTCCATGAAAGCATACGTAGATCGGTATCCTCGGGTTCGCAGGCCGTGCTGAACCCGATAAAATAGCTGGGGTTTTGATAGCAGGCACCGGAATACATCAGATAATGGACACCTCTATCGTAAAAATAAAATGCGCCCTCTACGGTATGCCAGTGCTGTCCCGGCTTAAATCGGTTCCGCTGAAAAATTTCCTCGTCCAGTGTGGGGACGATTGCAGGGACAGCTTTGCCCTCCAGATTATACGGATCCAGCATCCTGTCACACAAAATATAGGTGCCCGCACGAGAGGATTTCTCGTCGTTATTACAATAAAACATATAAAGACCAGAGGGGGTTTCCACCACATGTGGATCAATGGAAAAGGGAGGCAGTATATCCTTTTGATAAACAAACGGGCCTTGCGGTCCGTCCGCCGTGGCCACACGCAGGGTCTGCCCGTGGTCGCTGGTATCTCCAGTCTGCATACTGGAATAGTACATATAGTACTGTTCCTCGATTTTGATAACGCTGGGTGCCCAGACGTTCTGCTGTCCCGGCGCATCCAGGCAGATACCCTCATATGACCAGCCTTTCATTAGAGAATCACTGCTGAACAGATGTCCGCCGGTAGTGTACAGATAATATCGGCCGTCCTCTGCTTTAATCATATAGGGATCTGCCTGCCCTTGCGGTGCCAAATCTTTTTCCTTTCTCTGATAGAGCTTCATGCATTCTTCCTCCCGGATTCTTCTATATTTCTCACTTTTTGCAGCATAAAAGGGGCAAGACACCCCATTGCAACAGGAATTCCGCTCCACCTTAGGGCTGTGTTATTTCACGGGGCTGCCAATCCGGTTTTCAATAATAAATCGCCGCAGGAAAATACACAGCACAATAATAGGTAGCGGGATGATGCCGCAGATTATTATTTAATATCTTCTATATTTTAACAGCCTGTTTTTACAGCAGCCGTATCTCCGAAATAGTAATCTCTGTATTCGGCTCTGCAAATAACGTAACGGTGATGTTCGAACAGGACCGTGGCTCAAACAAAGCAATGGCTGCTCTGTCTTCCTGTTTCTTCGGACACATAAGCCCGGAGGCTACGGCTTGGCCGTTAAACAGAAGGGAAGCCTTCGTAAAGTCATAAGCTGAATCACTGCCTCGGTAAATCATCAAGCCTTGAACTTCCACAGTTTCTTCCAGACGAATCTTTAATTGTGCCTCACCCTTTGCGTTCGTCTTTAGCCGAACATCCCTGTCGGAATCTCCCTTATGAATGGAAAAGAGGCCGTCTTGCAGATGAGGCTGAGTTCCCTCCTGATCAGAAATGATCCATTTTGCCTTTAGGCTGGCAGAGGGCAGCGGTTGCAGGGAAACAGTTGGACCGGAAACACACAACCTTCCTTCCTCATCGAAGAAGGCTTGGTCCAGGTTTACTTGACGGTTGCCGCCGCCTTCCTTGGGATTGGTATGTGTATGATAAACAAAATAGAGTACCTCTTCCTGCGGCATATAAATCATGCTGTGATGCCCCGGACCGGATATTTCCTCGTAAAAACCGGCTGTAAGAATCGGATTTTCCTCCGCTTTTTCATATGGTCCAAGGGGAGAATCCGCCGTAGCATAGCCGACGGAATAGGATTTAGAAGCATAGTAGTTTGCGGAATAGGTTAGGTAGTAGCGGCCGTCATGCTTGATTAGTTCCGGTCCTTCATTCCAAAGAGGATTAGATGAAGCCAACTCCCAAGGTTGTTCCGGAGTTAGCAGTTTTACCGGCTCGCCTTCTGTTTGCATCATATCCTCAGAAAGCTTTATCCCGTATATCTCGCTTTTCCGTGTGCCCAATATTTCATTTTCCGAACAGTCTTTTGCATAATACAGGTATTTTTGTCCGTCCTCATCAATAAATACATGGGCGTCAATAACCGCATATCCAAAATCGAACAACGGATGGTCATATACATCTTCATACGGGCCTTCCGGCTGATCAGCAACAGCAAGACCAATCCGCAGGCTGATATCCTTGCCGCCGGCAGTATAGAACATATAGTATTTGTGGTTATATTCAACAACCTCAGGAGCCCAAAAGCTGTGGTCCGCCCAAGCATCCTTTCCATAGGTATAGCATTTTATTTTCTTGTCTTCCCAATGTACCAAATCATCGGAACGCCAGCAATAATAGCCGTCTGCAGCAGAGGTACAGAATAAATAATACTTGCCGTTTTCTGCCCGCATGACATATGGGTCGCCGATATCCGATATCGGAAGGGGATTTTGATAGAACAATCCGCTTTCCTGTGGGTTGTCAATGAATGATATGGTTTCTTTTGGCATTGTATTGCAGCCTCCCAAAAAGATAAGCATCAATCCGACGCATAGTAGGTTTTTTGTCATAGGTATCAATGTTCTCACTTTTCGCCTCATTTACTAATATTTCTGTAGCGCTTTTCTGGATATTCCGTTTAGAGTGATAAAATCATCCTTTTAAAGAACCAACGAATACACCCTTGGTAAAATATTTCTGTACAAATGGATAAATGCACAAAACAGGCAATGTGGAAATAACGATGGTACAATATTTAATCAGCTCTCTGTATGCGGTTGTTCCCTGTATACTGGAAACGACAATCTGTGTTCCACCGCTTGTTGCACCGCCCGCCGTATCATTTTGTACCAATATTTCTTTGATAATCAATTGGAGCGGGAATTTCTCACGATCCTTCAACAAGACCATAGCATTAAACCATGAATTCCAGTTTCCGACAAAATAATAGAGGAAGATTACAGCTAAAACTGCCTTAGAAAGGGGCAGGATAATATTAAACAGAATATAAGGCTGTGAAGCACCGTCGATTTTAGCCGCTTCTTCAAGCTCGCTCGGTACGTTTTCAAAGCCTGTGCGCAGAACAATCATGTTCCAGCTGTTGATGGCTGTCGGCAAAATCATCGCCCAGACATTATTATACAGTCCGATTTGTTTCATCAGCAGGAACCATGGTACCAAACCGCCGCCAAAAAACATAGTGATGGTGATAATAATCATAATAATTTTTTTAAAGTACAGGTTCTTCCGTGAAAGGGTATACGAACCGAAAATAGTCAAAACCATGTTCAGCAGCGTTCCGAGTCCCACATAGATGAAAGTGTTTTTATAGCTGATTAAAATTTTAGGATCCCGAAATAGAATTTCATATCCTTTCAGGGTAGGTTTGCTCAAAGGAGCAAGCAGCAATCCTCTGTGAGTGCTCAGTTGAGTGGGGTCACTGATGGAGGCCACCACCACATGCCAAATTGGATAGAGGCAAATGAGCGTAATGGCAAATAGAAGAATCACATTAAGGATATCAAAGATTAAATCCCCTTTGGTCTTTCTCTTATAAATGGTCATATTCATTCTCCTCTCTTACCACAAGCTGCTTTCCGAAAAACGGCGGGAAAACGCATTTGTTATCCACAGCAGGAAAAAGTTGATGACAGAATTGAATAACCCTACTGCGGTTGAAAAACTATAGCTTGCTTCTCTGATACCTCTACGGTAGACATAAGTAGAAATAACATCTGAGGTTTCATAGGTAAGAGGATTATACAACAGGATGATTTTCTCCCAGTTTGAATTCATAATACCGCCTATGGCGAAAATGAAGAGAATCACAATCGTGGGCAGAATGCTGGGCAAGGTAACATACCAAATTTTCTTCAGCCGCCCCGCTCCGTCAATATCCGCTGCTTCATACAACTCTGAGGAAATTCCCGTCATAGCCGCCAGATAGATGATACTGTCCCAGCCCATATTCTGCCAGATACCGGAGAAGGTGTATATGGGACGAAACATGCCGGCCTCTCCAAGCAGCGAGCGGTTCTCAGTAGCACCTGTGAAAAGTGAAACAATGTTGGTAATAATGCCATAGGGCTGTGTGAAAATATGGATGATACCGCAGATTACCACAACGGAAATAAAGTGCGGCATATAGGTGATGGTCTGCACCGTTTTTTTGAAGTACTTTCCGCGAAGTTCATTGATCATCACTGCCAGAAGAATGGGAGCGGGAAACCCAAGAATCAGACTCCAGAGGCTGAGGATAATTGTATTTCCGAATTGCCGGAAAAAACTGGGGCCAAAAATAAAATCTTGAAAATGCTGAAATCCCACCCATTTGCTGTTTGCAAAGCCTAAAAGTGGTTTAAAATCCTTAAAAGCGATCATCACACCCCACATGGGTCCATAGCAAAAAACAATGAACCAGATAAGTACGGGTACAAAAATTAAATAAGCAAACCAATTTTTGTGAAAGTCTTTCTTAATACGTGTTCCACGCGAAGTTTGCGTAACCTGTAGATTTGAGTATGTTGCCATTTGCGTCCCCTCTCATTTAGCTTTAAGAAAAGGAACGCCGCGTATACGTTCACAGAAAGTGGCGTTCCTTTTTCATTTAGCCAAAAGTGTTTATCAGCGGCTCATATAGCGATCATATGCCGCTTGGTGAATACTGAGAAATTCCTCAAGACCGGCCTGTTCTGCTTTTGATTTAAATTCATCGAAAGCATCCACAGGAAGCTGACCCATGATGATCTTTGCGTAGTATTCTTTACGCATTGTGTCAATTTCTGTAGCAATTTGCGCCTCACGGGCGGCCTCTTCAGAAGTGAAGGAGATGGGCGGCACGGCGTGAGTAGTTTCTGTATTCTCTGTCCAATACTCGCGAATAGCGCCTGAATAGCTGCCTTCTTGTGTAATCAGTGGATTAGAAAAATGTTCGTCACGGATGTTAGGTCCACTGTGAATTCGATATTTCCAAATCAGGTTTGACAGAGGCTGTTCGTCAGGATCGTTATACATCAGGCTTTCCTTATGGAAATAAGGACGTCCTTCTTCATTGACAAGATGAACGGTGCCATATTCACCCCAGTTCATGATTTCCCAGCCTTTTTTGGTGTATCCGAAGTCCAACCATGCCATGGCAGCATCAATGTCTTCACACTGTGTGGTAATGGCGGCGGGGCGGCCTGTATTGGCCCAGTTTTTATACCGGGTCTGAGCCTTGTCGCCTTTATTAAGCACCGGGTTCAGCAAGGCAGAAAAGTCTACGTTTGCGTCGCTTGTTTTCCAAAATCCCCACATCGTATCCGGAGAGTCCATCATGAGGGCACAATCATCTGAAACTGCTTCGGCCATTCTCTGGTTAAAGTCTGCTGTGGTCCAGTCCGCGTTCATCAGGCCCATAGACTGCCATTTTGCCATCAGTGTCAAATACTCTTTCGCATTCGGCTGTACAGGTCCCCAGCCAATTTTTCCGTTATCATCAACAAAGGTCCAGTCCCAAACACCATAAGCACCATTGATAATATCAGTGAAAATCTGTCCATATGTAGAACCATAGTTGAGCGGCTCATTATAACCTTTTTCCTTTGCTGCAACCAGGAAATCTTCCCAGTCCTGAATGGTTACAATATCTTCTGCCTTAAAACCAGTTTTTTCCAGCGCCTCGTTCTTGACCAGTGGGCCGAACCACATCCACTCCGAATAAGGGGAAAGTCCATGGAAGCCCAGCACCTTGCCTTCGTCCGTTACAGTTGTTTTTCTGCGATTTTCGTCTGAAGAACGAAATGCGGCATAGTTTGGTGCCTTTTCCTCGATTAGATCGGTGAGGTCAATGTAGGCGCCGTCCTGCTCACCAGCCGTTAAGCCTCCTTTGTATTTATCCGCCTCAACAATAATGTCCGGTAAATCGCCGCCTGCAATCATTAAATTAAACTGATCGTTTTCTTGACCCACGACAGGGGAAATGAAGTTAACCTTAATTCCTGTTAGCTTTTGTATATGCTGATAGACATGGAAGTCATTGAGAGAAGTAACCAGCGTGGACAAAAACGCATCTATCGGCATCCAAATTTCCAGCGGGGTTTCATTGTTTACAGGATACGCGGAGTAGTCGCTGGGTATTTTCGTTTCATAGAAATCTCCCAGATAACTGTCATTCAAAGTGTCGTTTACCTGTGCAATCATCTCCTGCGTAGGACTTGTATTGTTGCGGATGTCTGCGCTCAAGTCAGTGGTTTCTGCAGGTAAGCTTGCTTCCCCGGCTGAGGAAGATTCAGTTGTACCTGCTGCCTGCGAGCTTGTTGCCGGTTTACCTGATGAACAGGCCGTGGCAGACAGCAGTAGTGCAAAGGCTAGCAGTACACTGATAAGTCTTTTTTCTTTCATAATTTGCCTCCTAATAATATTGTTCTAAAAGAACTGCCTTTTGGGCAGTTCTCAGAGAAATTGAAATGAGGTTGCCAATACCAATGATAGAACCAAGACGAAAACAAAACCTGCTAAAGAATAGGCAAGAAAGTGTCTATTTGTATAAAAACTAAGAAATCGTTTGAAGGATGATAATCAAAACCAATGATAAAATAAATAGAATTATTTTTGAATATCTGCCACGTTCTAAATACAGCTCGGTTTTCTATGGCGAAGCTTTCTGTCTTGAATCTTTGATGAATTTAGTATACAATATACGGCAAATAATTCAATAAATTTTATATATTATGTCTATTTTTTCAAAAACACATACAATTTTGCTGAAGTAAAGACGATACACCCGTTCTGTAACTTACTATTTTCTCTGATAGAACGTCTTTACCAGAATGTCCTGGGCATAGTTGCCGAAACCTTTGCCGAACAGGTTGATGCCGCCTGGAGCAATTGCTTTGGGGTCTGTACCAATCTCAAGAGAAAAGCAATTTGTTTCCGTCATTTTCAAGCTATCAAGAGTGTGGTCGCTCACTTTTTTATCATTGAGGAAAACACCTTGCCTTGTGATGGAAAGAAGTGTCAGTTCCCCGTACTGCGTGTTGGAATCCCTCCACCATGGTGGATTGTTCACGCCTCTGGTGCCGCCGTAGTCCCCTTTCACGTGTAGAATTGCAACGTCCTGATTGTTAATTTTGAAATAAATATCGGAGGGCCAGTTGTTGTTGTAACCGGGAGCCTCCGCGCAGAGCTCCAGACTGATATCCACATGAGAGAGCATTACGGATTTCAGGTTTTTGTTGCTAATGTGATACACTAAATGCCCGGCCGTAAACCAAATTAGCTGTGCCCGTATGCGGTCTGGATCATAAAAACAGTAGGATCTGTCCTCCACGTCAATGTATCCGTCCTTATCCACCATACCGCAGGACGGCTCGATGCGGGCAATGGAAAAGGAACCAATAGGAATTTCCTGAATCCGAACATTTTCGCCCACATGGCTTTGATCTCGCTCAAACAATTCAAAAATAACGCGTTCCGCTTTAATACCGCAGTATTTCTGCGACCCGTGTACCCCTGGCTTGGGAGTGATAGAAATTAGATTTGCCTCCTTTAGAACAGCAGTATGCATACTGATAGAGGAAAGCGATACATAAAGTTTTTGAGATAGTTCCCCCATTGTCATAGAGCGTTTCAGCAGCAGCTGCAGAATTTCCACCCTCGTTTGTGAGGAAAGTGCCTTAGCGATTTTGGAGACCTTTTCTGTATCCTCCAGATAATAGACAAATGATTCTTTGCCGAAATCCATCATTCTCATTCCTTTCTTTTTTGTAAAACTAAGCCCTGCATGATTTTGTCCGCAAGGCGAATTTTCTTTTCTGAGTCCTGAAAACGGCGGTTAACAAAGCCGTTTCTTCCATCGTATGATACAAGACTATTCCCGTCTGTGTCATGTCTGCACCCATATTAAAACGTATATTAAAGGTGCCTGTCAGGACAAACAGATAGGAGCAGTGTAACATAATTGCCGAAAAAGTATACCATAATTTTGGAGATTCTGCCAATATGCTGTCTAAAAGAGGCAGTTGCAGAGTCGTATTGACCAATCTCCGGTTGGACGGATGGGGAAAGGAAGCTTATTGTAGTTCTTTGGATCCTAGAGAAAATATCGGTAAAGCAGCGTAAATCAAAAAAATATCTAAAAAATAAAGAAATTAGGTGATATTTTGTTGCATAATAATTGACTTTTGATAATTAGTATGGTAGAATCAACTAAATTGTCAAAGAGTAAGTGATGGATATTGCTCATAACTTGAACATGATATAGTCATATTTCTGCTTGTTTTTCAGCAATCTATTTTCGCACTTCTGTTTCTCAGGAGTGCATTTTTATGTTTGAAAGAAAACAGGCGCTTAAATACTGTAATTCACAACGAGTGAGGCAGCCTTTAGGTCGAAGAAAAATTCTGAACTTATAACGATATAATATAATAAAGAAGGTAAATCTATATGGCATTGCTTACTAAAAACATTCAAAGTCCAGAAACACTTGAAAAGCTTGTCAAGTGTGCATTTCCGGATAAACAGCTCAAAATTATCAACGAACTGACGGAAGGATTTTTTAACATTGCTTATGGAGTTGCTTTTGAGGACGGTTCTGAAAGTGTGCTAAAAATTGCTCCTCACCCTAAAGCTTCTGTTATGACGTATGAGAAAAATCTTATGATGACTGAAACTGCGTGTATGAAAATGGTTGCGGAGAAAACTTTAGTGCCTTTGCCAAAAGTGCAATTCAGCGATTTTTCCTGTACGATTTGCAATTCTCCTTATTTTTTCATGGAGAAAATTGGTGGAAACAGCCTATCCTCACAAAAAGATAGTATGTGTGAACAAGAAATAAATAGAATTTACCATGAAACAGGTAAACTGAACAGAAAAATTAATGCAATTACAAACAGCTTATTTGGCTATCCAAGCCAGGCTGAATTTCAAGGTGATAACTGGCATGATGTTTTTACAAAAATGCTCATTGCAATGACGCATGACGTGCAAAAAACGAAAATAGAGCTGCCTATTTCAACTGACGAGATGTTTTCGGTGCTTGAAAAAGAACAAGGCTTTTTTGCAGAAGTCAATGTTCCACGCCTTGTGCATTGGGATATTTGGGATGGGAACATTTTTGTCAAAGACGGTAAAATTACAGGTATAATTGACTGGGAGAGGTGCTTGTGGGGTGACGTTCTAATGGAGGTTGGTTTTCGCTCATATGCACAGGCAGGTGACTTTTTAAGAGGTTACGGTGTTCAAAAATTCACACTTGCAGAGCAAAAGCGCATATTTTGGTATGACATTTACTTAATGATGGTTGCCGTTCAGGAGCATATCTTTCGTGGATATGAAACGGATAACAAGTGGGCGATTAGGCTTATGGAAGAAAAATTTCATGCGATAAAAAACTTGTCATGAAAGGCTGATTTTAATGCTAAAAGAATTACTTGACGTAAACAATCAATTTCTAAAAAACATGAAGGAGCAAAATGCGGTGCTTGGTGCATGGCATTTTGGTTCAGTTTCGCGTAACACATCGGACGAACTTTCTGACATTGACATTGTTTTTTTGATTGACGAAAAATATTTTCATAGCACTGACGAAAAATTGGATATAATGCTTGACGAGGCCTGTGATGAAATAGTTTTACGATGGGCAGAGGGGTTTAACGATGAGGCAATCAAAAATTACGGTTATTTGATTCGCCATAATGGACAGCTTTTCCAGTATGATGTTTTCTTGCTTAATCAAGGGAAAATTGATGATTTTATGTGCCAAATCCACTATACCGAACTGAAAAAATCTGATGTTATTTTTGATAAGGATAACAATGTTAAAGCATTGATTGAAAGAGCGGTAAAAGGCACTCCTTGGCAAGCAGATAGGCATTATCTTATCACCACTTACTGGTTTCATGTACAAATGTCAGCTAAATATTTATTACGTAAGGATTATTTCAAGTTAGAGGCTGTTCTGCGGATTTTGATGGATACGCACACCTCACTTTTACTGTCTGTTTTTGATAAAACAACTTGGGGTGGAAGTGCAAACAAGCTGCATTTTATCCCATTAGAACAGCAAAAACACCTTATGCTTTATGGCTGTTCATGTGATTTTAAAGCCGTTAGAGAAAATTTGCTAAAAGAGTTCCAATGGTTTTATGATGATGCGGATTTGCTTGAAAGTGAACGGAAATATAATCACAGACTTGCTAATACCGTAATAAAGTATTGGAGAGATAAAACACGAAACATTTAAAAGAATGTCCTACTCCCAAAAGGGAATAGGACATTCTTTTAAATGTTTTTTTAGAAATAAGGAATCTGGATTTTTGCACTAAACCTGAAAATTTCTCTTATAGAATAG
>URPG01000007.1 GCA_900549675.1 uncultured Oscillospiraceae bacterium
GGCGAAAAAGCCATGGTACGAAAATACCTTTCGTTTTGCACAGACTAATTTTACCGAAGATGATCCGGCCAATCTAGACTTGAATTTTTGGCGAAAGCATTGGAGAGAGAGCAAAGCACAAGCGGTGGTTATCAATGCGGGCGGAATTGTTGCCTATTATCCCAGCCAATATACTTTGCACTATCGGGCTAAATATTTAGGAGAAAAGGACTTCTTTGGAGAGGTAGCCGAAGCCGCCAGAGAAGAAGGCTTAAAAGTAATTGCCAGAATGGATACCAATCGGGCAGACAGACGTTTTTTGGAGGCGTATCCTTCTTGGTTTTGTCGAAATAAAGAGGGCGAGTATATTCAAGTGGCCGGACGTTATTATTCCTGTGTAAACAGCGGATACTATACAGAGTTTATTCCCGATATTCTGCGTGAAATTATCGAACGATATCATCCGGAAGGTTTTACCGACAACAACTGGAAAGGGCTGGATAGAAACCATATCTGCTACTGCGAGAATTGCCGCACGAAATTTCGCGAATATTGCGGTAAAAATTTGCCGGAACAACCGAATTGGCAAGATAAAATCTACCGAATCTGGGTGAAGTGGAATTATGAAATTCGGCTGCAAATTTGGGATTCGTTGAACCAAGTCGTACAGGAAAAAGGCGGAGAACATTGTCTGTGGTGCGGTATGCTGAATGCAGACCCTATTGAACAGGGAAACCGGTTTGTAGATATTAAAAAGATTTTAAAGAAAAGTAAAATTATATTTTGTGATCAGCAGGGCAGAAGAACCAGCGTGGGTATGGAGGAAAATGCCGTCAATGGTTCACTGCTGCGGTTGGCCTCTACCGAAAATAAAATCATTCCGGAAAGTATGGCTCATTATGTAAGAGGGCGAAGAACTTTTCGCTTGTCAGCAAGTCCTAAGGCAGAAACACGCCTTTGGATAACAGAAGGAATTGCCGGCGGTCTTTCTCCTTGGTTTCATCATGTCGGGGGAAAAGGACATGATAAACGGCAGTATGAGATATCCGTGCCATTGTTACAGTGGCATGAAAAAAATCAGCGATATTTATATAGGCGGCAGGAGATAGCGGAAGTGGGTGTTTTGTGGAGTCAGGATAATACCGACTTTTATGGCAGAGAAGACCCTAAAAACCGCTGTGAACTGCCATGGATGGGTTTCACAAAAGCTTTGGCAAAGCATAGGGTTCCGTTTATGCCAATCCATGCCGATGATGTTGAGCGGTATCAAGAGAGAATAAAAGTATTGATTCTGCCGGATACAGCGGTTTTGAGTGAAGCCCAAACAGAACAAATTGTTCAGTTCTGCCGTGCAGGTGGAAGTCTTGTTTTATCCGGACTCAGCGGTACTTTATCAGAGGACGGGACACAAATGGCCCGGTCTAAATTATGGGATTATTTAGGACTGAAAATGCGGCATGGCTATCAAGGACCTTCCATAGAGTCCTCAGGAAATTGGGAGAATTTTGAGGCACATACATATGCGCAGATAGACGATAAACAACATTCCATTTTCAGACAATTTCATGATACCGACCTTTTGGCATTTGGAGGAAGATTTTGCGGGGTGGAGAGCGTGGGTCCGTTAAAGCCGGTGGCGTTTTATATTCCTTCTTTTCCAATTTTTCCGCCGGAATTCAGTTGGATTCGTAAAAAAGAAAAGAAAACAACGTTGGTGTGGGCAGGTGAGTGGGAAAATGAAAATAGGTGTGTGTACTTAGCGGGTGATTTTGACCGTTGTTACGGAAGGGACCGCTTGCCCGACCACGGAGTTTTGCTGGCAGAAGCAGTCCGCTGGGCCGGAAAAGATTCTTCGATTGTTTCCGTTGCCGGACCGGGAGAAATCACGGTCAAATTATATCAGCAGGAAAATCGATTGGTTTTACATGTTGTCAATATAACAGGGGCTAGTCCCGCTCTCGGCTATGCAGAAGAAATGCTTTCTTTGGGGCCCTACATGGTTACGCTGAACAACAAGCGGCAAAATATTAAATCTGTATTTTCCACAGTACAAGAAAAAGATATTCCGTTTGTGTTTGACGGAGAAAAACTTACTTTCTGCATAGAAACCATAAGCATGCATGAGATGTTGGTCATTCAGTAAAAGGGAGGGGAACAATGAACAAGCTTTGGTGGCGGCGCCCTATGCGTGTGGTGCAGATGAACTTGCAGGTGAAAGATACGCCGCTGATGAATCCTGAGAGAATGGCGGAGGAGGTGTGTCAGCTTTGCGGGAATACGCTGGTAATTAATGTCGGCGGAATTTATGCTTGGTACCGCAGTGAAATTCCCTATCATCGAATCAATCCCTATCTGCCGAAGGATAAAGATATTTTGTCAGAACTGATTGACAGCTGCCACAGAAGAAAGATAAAAGTGGTAGCACGCTTTGATTTCAGTAAGGCAGAGGACCTTGTGTATCAGCAAAAGCCTTGGTGGTTTGTGAGAAATTATGAGGGTAAACCAACTATATATGGAAAAGAACGCCCCGGCGAAAGTTGGTGCGACTTAGGGATTTCATCCCTTTGAAAAATTCGGCATAGTTGGATTAAATTCCGGCTATGCCGTTTTTTCTGTTTTGCTTGGAATATCCAAGGCTCCGATATAGTTGTAAACAATCTGAATACGCTGCTGTCTGTGACCATCCACCTTTTCTGCTTGAAACACAATAATGCGTTCCACGAACTCACGAATAATTTCAGCATCCAATTCCTTAATATCCGTGTATTTCCTAACAAGTGACAGGAAGTATTCGGTGTTAAGGGATTTTTCTTTTGCCTCGTCAAGGAATGCCTGTAACTCCACCACACGGCTTTCAAGCTGTTTCTGCTCAGCATCGTAGGCAGCAGTCATCTTGGCAAAACGCTCATCACTGATTTTTCCTTCGATGTTGTCCTCATACAAACGCTGTACGATAGTGTCCAGCTTGGAAATTCTCGCTCTTGCCTGTTCGTATTCCTTACGGCACTCACGCAGGCTGCGGTCAATCTCTCTTGATTTGCTCTTGGTTACCATTTCCACGAATTCAGCTTCATGCTCCCTCGCAAAGGCTGTGACCTGTTGAAGGTCTGCCAAAAGCAGCTGCTCTATAACCACATTGCGTATCTGGTGGGAAGGACACTCATGTTTGCCTTTTTTACGATAGGTGGCACAAACGAAATGCTCCTTATCGTGTTCCCAGTCCCTTGACCTTACTTGGTACAGTTTCTGACCACAGTCGGCGCAGTAGACCATACCGGAAAGTATCGGCATTTCACCCATCGGTGTAACCCTGCGTCTGCCATCTCGAATACGCTGAACGATATCGAAGGTTTCCTTGTCAATGATAGCCTCGTGGGTATTCTCGAAAATCTGCCATTCTGACGGGTCATTCTTCATCTGCTTTTTCAGCTTATAGGATTTACGATAGGTCTTGAAATTGACCGTGCGACCGAGGTATTCCTGCCTTTCCAGAATATGCACCACAGTGGAGGTTGTCCATCGGCAAGGGTCATCGTTCTCACGATAGGATGCCGCAGGAACATTCACACCCATTCGCTTGCCGTATTCCACAGGTGTTTCAATCTTGCGTTTACGCAGTTCCTTGGCAATCTGTGTCGGGCCGTATCCGTTCATACAGAGTCTGAAAATCTCCCTGACAACATCGGCAGCCTCCTCATCCACAATCCAATGGGTCTTGTCCTCCGGGTCTTTCTTGTAGCCGTAGGGTGGATTGGTACACAGTGGTTTCCCTGCCTGTCCCTTTGCCTTAAACACAGCACGGATTTTCTTGCTTGTGTCCTTGGCATAGAATTCGTTGATGATATTGAGAAACGGAGTAAAATCGCTTTCCTGCTGATTGATACTGTCCACACCGTTGTTGATGGCGATGAAACGCACATCTGCCTGTGGGAATGCAATCTCCGTGTAGTAGCCGACCTTGAGGTAATCACGCCCAAGACGGCTCATATCCTTCACAATTATCGTTCCGATGCGACCCGCATCCATTTCCGCTATCATCCGTTGGAAACCTTCACGCTCGAAGGTAGTGCCGGATACTCCATCGTCAACGAAAAACTGGGTATTGCGGAAACCCTGGTCATCAGCGTACTTCTGTAATATGCTTTTTTGATTTTTTATTGAATTGCTGTCGCTTTGAAGTTCATCGTCACGGCTTAACCTACAGTAGAGGGCGGTGATTTTGGTATCAAGGGCTGCAATATTAGGCTGTCTGTTCATGTTCTGCTCCTTTCCGACAGCCTTCAAATGTGCGGTTACCCCTTGCGGGGTATAAGCATATTACCGTACTATTTTGAGGAAGTCGAGTCTATTTCGGAAGATAATTGTGTAGTTTCTGATAACTTTTGCGGTGCGTTGGCATTGCTCAAAATGAGCCTTTTTATTTTGTTATAAGCGGTTTCCGTTGCCGTATTGCTCTGCAACGATTCCACGATATATAAGGTGTCTCCGATATAAGTTTCTCGGACACGCTTTGTTGGGGCATCCATATCAATAGACCCTCCTTCCTTTGTGTAGTAATTAAGGGATTTACCCCTGCAGGACATACCCACAGGGGCATCCCGGTTGGTTAAGCGGTCATCTCCATAACCTTGATGGCATCAGGACGGACAAGTTTTCCGTCAAGGAACTCGTATGCCAGATAGCCGATGCAGTCCACCATAGCAAACTGCTCCACAAGGGTACGGACGCTGACAGGGTGGCGGCCTACAATCCAGTAGTAGGAGAAATCGCCAAAGGCGATAGGCTTGCTGCCGGATTCAGCAGAAGGCATATATTCGGAAATACGCACTTTCTTGCCGAGAATGGTATCGTTGGCGTGATTCCAGATGTAGTTGCCGCCTTCGTCCTTGAGGGTGCGGAGTGCAAGTGCAGTTTCATCGTTCATGAGCCATACACCATTTTTGCGGTATTCCGGCTTAACGGAGAAGAACAGCTTGACCACATCCTCATAGGTAATGGCAGAAGCGGTTACACCCACATCTGCACCGCCATCGGCTGCGAGAATACCAGTAGGCATATCAGCACCAGTGCCGTTGATAAAGCCGTTGTCCTCGGCTCTGCCGAAGTTCTTGGCAAGACGGGATACAAGGTAGTCCTCGATGTTGAAAGTGGCATCCTTGATAAACGCCTCCTCCAATTTGAGGAACACAGCCAGTTTGTGGCTTTCCAGAGCAATATCGCTGAAATCAGCCATACCATCGGCAATAGGGATAGTGCCGCCCTCCGGCACCCAGACTGCTACATCATCGCCGTTTGCGGTTTTGATGTTGTAAGGGTGGTCATAGGCACAGATGTCGGTAGCAATGCTGCGGAACAGACCTTCCTTCTTCACAGCAGCCATATATTTGTTCTGTCCCTTGGGAGTGAGGGTAAAGGCACCTGTGTCGGCATCCACACCTTTATCCATAAACTCCTTGTGTCCCTGTTTGCCACGAACGGCATTCCAGAAATGGTTTTCATAGTCGCTGCCTTCGATGTGAGGCAGCATTTCAGAATACTTCTTCATAATTGTTTCCTCCTGTTAATCATTGTTGGTTTTCAGACCGATTGCATTGCAGTAGTCTGCAAGGTCGGCGCAGTCCAGATCGAACTCAAACGCAGGTGTATTATCACAGCCGATGTAAGGCTCCTTGAAAATGTCCAGCGGAATGTTCTCCGGGGAGTACACAGTGACCTTGCTGCGCTTTTTAAGCTGTTTCTTGAAAAAATCCTTGGTAATCATAGTAAAATCCTCCATTTGTTTGATTAGGGGTTAATTACCCCTTTGAATACGCGATTTTTGTGCGTGAAACCCCACGCCCGTTGCACGGATAAAAAGGTGCAGAGATTTGACCCGCCCCTCCCGTATGGGATGAGGACACGCACTGTAACCTTAGGCAGTGATGACAGGCTTCAAGCACAGACGGCGTTTACGATAAAAATCAGTAAGTTCGTCATAGGTCTTGAAAGTGCCTTTGAAGCCGCCGCCTTTCACCACAAGGTTGTACTGCTTGCGGAAGATAACGGCAGTGCCGTCCGGCTTGTAGAGAGTGATGGAATCGTGCTTGCGGAAATGCTCCTGCAAGAACTCTTTTGTTACATTGTTGGTCATAAAAATTTCCTCCTTAATCGTTGACGCAGGAATTGCAGGTGTACAATCCCAGCTTGGTTTCGTTGATGTCCCCACTGATACAACGCATCGCTTTGCCGCAAAGAGGGCAGCGAATGCTAATTGCATTAGCAGGACGATGGTTAGCTTCGGCGTGGAGTCTGTAGTAGTGAGGGACAACCTCCTCCAACCACAGGTGGCTCTGCGCTTTGATGGACTTGCTGTCCGTTACCGGGAACATGGGTATTTTTTCTGTTCCATCGGTATCACAATCGATGAGTGGGTAATACTTGATGTCCGTCATGGCTTACACCACCTGTCCGTCTGCATCGAAGAATCTGCCCTTGCAGTATGCCAGTGCCTCTGCCTTTGTTCCGAAGAACACAGAGGAAAGGCCATACTCCACTTTCCAGATGTCCATTACCTTGTTACGGGAAATCATAACGGGAGTGCCGTTATTGGTCTGGAAAAGCTGAGTGCATTCATACGCACCACGGGAGAATTCTTCGGGTCTGAACTGTTTGATGCTCGGCTGTAAGCCGTAGAAAAATCTGTGTTTCATTGCTCTTGGCTCCTTTCAGTGAGATTTTGGTTATGGTCACAGGGTGCTACGCAATCATAGGCACCACCTCCTTTATGGCTTTGGGGCATTATGTGGCTTGATTTATAGGTTATTTCTAAAAAGGCTCTTTTTAGAGAAAACAGTATTTTATAGCCACAGATTGCCCCACTGTGATAATCACAGGAACTCCACGCCCGGTTTTAGCTTGTATCCCACAAGCAGAGTGGTTTTCTCGCCACCCTTACGGGGTCTGCGTCGTACCACTGTGGCAAATTTGCGGAGTTCGTGATTGAAGTTACGATTGTTTTCTGCATAGCAGCCATTATCGGCACACCACTGTCGGTAGGAACTGTAAACCTCGGAAGTACGAGTTTCCGCATTGGCATCCTCCACAAGGCGTTCCTCTGCAAACTGGGCGATTTTATCACTCTCATAGGAGTAGGCACGGATAGCCTCGGTTACGGCTCTCGGCTGTGATAAGCCCTCTACCTGCAACAGGTAATATCCCTCAACGAGCCAGTTGAGAATGGCGCTTTGTACCTCCGGCTTGGAGAATTCTTCTTTCAATCCCTTATCCTGTTCCCATTCCTCGAAATGGCGGTCAAAGGGAATGATGACCACACGCCCACTGGAAAACAGGGTCATATCACTGATGACGGGCAGGTAGTTGGTATTGATATACAACTTAAATTGAGGCTTAAAATCGAAGGAGTTCTCATGGAGGTAACGAGCGTTAATGCTGTCGTTACCAGTCATGCTCTTAACCTGCGCCGCATTCAGCACCAAGCCACGGGAAGGCTCGGAGATATTGGTAAAGCGGATACCTGCCAGTCTTGCCAAGTCCTCGGAAGGAGCCTGACTGTTGGCATTCTGCTTTTGTGCGATGGTTTCCGGGCGCACCGTTCTGCCATAATCGCCCACAGCAGTAAGGCAGCTTTCCATCAGCGTTCCTTTGCCGTTTCGGGTCAGTTCTCCGTAGAGCAGAAACAGACATTCATAGCGGGTATCTCCGCTGATGCCGTAGCCGAGGGACTTTTGCAGGAAACGAGCCTTTTCCTTGTCATGGCTCATGATTTCATCAATAAAAGCATCGAAACGCTCCGAATGTGCTGACGGGATATAGTCCACGGCGCATATCTTGGTAAGCAGGTCATCGGGATTGTGGGGATAAAAGGTCTTTGACCTCAAATCCAATGTCCCGTTGTTGCAGTTGAGTAGATAACGGTCACTGTCGAATGCTGCCATCGGAATGGGATACACGCTCTGTGCATCCTTGAGGTAAATATCACGGAAACGGCGTTGTTGCCATTTGCGGCACTGGTCTAAAAACACACCACGGACACCTTCGTCCTTAATGCTCAGTGCATATACAATCAGCGCATCCGCTAAATCCTTACACAGTTCCATTGCCATGAGCGACCCTGCATCGGCGACCCAGCGTTGTCCGTTGAAGATGTACCATTTCTTACGCTCCGGCACATAACGGGCGATGTCCTTATACACATCTGCGTACAGTCTGCCGAAACCGATATCGCCGCCCTTGTATCTGCTGTTCTGTGCAGGGTCAAGAGCAAGGAGCGTCTGAGCGAGGTCGTTGAAGTCATCGGCGGCGGATATGGACACAGGGGCATAAAACTCTGTTGTTGCAGCCACAGCCTTTTCCAAGGTGTTGTTTCGGTAATCCTCTCGTTCCCACTTATCTCGGTACAGACCAGAACTGCGGAACAGCCTGTCCATCTGCTCGGTATCGCCGCCGCACCAGAATGCAAGCATGGTACAAAGGGCAAGGTCTGCCTCACTGTGACTGATATATCCGTCTGTGCTGCCTACCCACAGAGCAGTGAACTTTTCGCCCTGCTTGGAAACCTTGGCTTTTCCGATAACGCTTTCATCCGTAAGGTAGCTGCCGGGAGCCTCCACATGAGATTTCGCAGTTGACGGACGCACCATATATTTGTCCAGTACGGCAATGACTTCTTTAGGGCGTTCCTCAATGTTATCCCCACAGAGGACATTTCCTGTCAGCGAGATAAACTGCTCGGAGAAATCAGCCATATAGACTTCCAGACCGATTTTTCTGTTATTGATGTAATAGCGGTCTTTATCGTATCCGCTGTCCTTGGCGGTAAAGAGGATGCGTAGCCCTGTGCCGGAGGGACTGAACTCCGTATAGGTTTTCATGGTATCCACGATATCCTGTGCCATATCGGACAGCTTGCCGTCTATCACGCAGTCATCGATGTCGATGGCGCTGAGATATTTATTGGGAACAGTCCCGATCCCGTCATATCGGTCGGCTACGGCCATCACTTTCTCAAAGGTGGAAAATGTGCGTATATCCGTAGGATTGGCTCTAATGCCTGTTATCCTGTAGGGAACTTTGTTTGCTCGACCATTTCTGACCTCATATCGCCACAGGCAGAATGGAGCATTCTTACGCAGAATTTCCGGTATCCTGTCATACTGTCGCTGTGCCTCCTTCCTTACAGAGTTGGGTGTATTGTTCATAGTCTTGTACCTCCTTGGTTTTTGTGTATTTATCTAAATGGCCATTAGATGCAGTATCGTGAGAGTTTTCTTCCCTCTGCCTATAAGCGAAATATTCGTAGGAATCGAACCCCCTCGGAAAGAAAAAATTTCTTTTCCTTACTCCCCTTTGGAGATGAGGAGTGCGTTTTGACGAAGGACTTTGAACTTTTCCTTTCTAACTTCCTAAGGGAATTTCACAATGCGGATTCCGGGCAATTCCGAAAAAATCTTATAAATTTCTTTCCCTCACTATCCTTTGGAGATGGCGGAGCCGTTTTGACGAAGGTTTCTGAAAAAATTCTCATCTGATTTACCACTGGAGAGGAATTTGGATTTTGAACGAAAAAAGTGCAAAAAAATAAGCCGAAGTACCATTGGTACTCCGACTTGATGCGGATGCGTCTTTATTTTAGGATATCTCGTATGGAATCAATATCCTCTTGCGACAACACTGTGATTATCTTTAGGTGGGCGAAGTCCCGTTCCAAGACCTCACGAAAGGCATCCTTACTGCCGAGAAAATTTTCTATTTGAATAAGGTTACTATTTGCGTCCTTGCAAAAGGCGGTAAGGGCATCTTTTTCCAATGCCTCGCAAAATTCCTCATACCCCATATGCCCGGCAGCCTTCATCGCCGCACTTGCCCTTTGCAATTCTTCCTGTGTCCAATCTCTGCTCATAATCTGCCTCCTTAAATTTTGGTAGTGTACATATTCGCTCTTGTGGGCAGAAATAGCAAGCGGTATCGGTCATATAAATGTTACAAATTTTCTTTGGTCAACTGATTGAAAATTTCACTTTTTCGTGATATAATAAATAGTATGATATAGAAGGAGGTCGCAATATGGCTGTTAGTTATAAAAAGTTACTGCATATGCTGATTGATAAAGATATGACCATTGCTGACCTGCAAAAGCAGGCTGGCTACAGTGCAAACATTTCCACCCGTCTGCGAAACGATACATACATCTCTTTAGAAACAGTGGAAAAAATCTGCCGTGTTCTGAATTGTAAAATGGATGAGATTATAGAATTTGTGCCGGATGACGGCAAGGAGGAATAACCTATGCTTACATATAATAAGGTAGCCAAACTCAAGATGGCACGTTTGAGAGAACATTTCCAGTGTTCCTCCTCTGCAATCACAGTGATGGAGGTGGAATATCATGGCTAATAAATTGGAACTTACATGGTACGGCAAGGAC
Organism: uncultured Oscillospiraceae bacterium; assembly: GCA_900549675.1. Taxonomy (GTDB): domain Bacteria; phylum Bacillota; class Clostridia; order Oscillospirales; family Acutalibacteraceae; genus Scatolibacter. Next base: position 10,403 of record URPG01000007.1, read on the forward strand.
GAGCCTATCCGTGTGGAGCCTCGTTTGCTTATTGAAAATCCTGCTCTATCTAATGTAGAAAAGGATGCCGACACAGGCAATATGCTCATTCACGGAGATAACCTGTTGGCGCTGAAGGCTTTAGAGACCCAGTATGCGGGTCAGGTGAAATGTATATACATAGACCCACCATATAACATTGGCGCAATGAATGAGCATTATGACGATTTGATTGAACACTCCCTTTGGCTCAACAGAATGCGTCCTCGCTTGGAGATATTACGCACATTACTCTGTGAAGAAGGCGTTATCTTTATACAAATTAGTGACGAGGAGCAGGCATATCTCAAAGTTCTCTGTGATGAAATTTTTGGCCGTTCTAATTTTGTTAATATGGTTTCTGTCAACATGAAAAATATTGCAGGTGCATCTGGTGGCGGAGAGGACAAAAAGCTTAAGAAAAATTGTGAATACATTTTGATTTATGCCAAGAAGTACGATTTAATGCCATTATTTAACGGTCCTTATTCGTACACAGAAATGTCTGAATTGATTCAACAATACATCGAAGAAGGTAAAAGTTGGAAATATACTACAGTACTGGTCGAACCGGGAGAAAAGGAATATATAGGCTCTACTGTTGATGGCGACGGCAATGAAATAAAGGTTTATAGAAGAAACAATCCCGTTATGCTTTCTATAAAGCAGATTGCAAAACGTGATGGAATTACCGAAAAAGAAGCATACAAGAAATATGGTGTTAATATTTTCCAAACAACTAATGCCCAAACATCTATAAGAACAAGAATTATTGATTACAGACAGGAAATGGGTATTGAGGACGATTTGCTGTCTATCGAGTATGTTCCTCGCACAGGTAAAAATAGAGGAAACCTTTATGAACAATTTTACAAGGGTGACAAGTGCCGTCTTTTTGTGTGGTTACGAGATACTTCAGAAGTGATTGATGGCGAATTATATAAAAAAGACTTGCAGGGTACATACTGGGATATGAATGCTTGGATGAAGAATGTTGCAAAAGAAGGGTCGGTTGATTTCCCGCAGTCTAAAAAGCCGGAAAAACTCATTCAGCAGATTATTGAAATGTGTACACAGCCGGGAGATATCGTTCTGGACAGCTTTCTTGGCTCTGGTACAACTGCTGCCGTGGCACACAAAACAAATAGACGCTACATTGGTGTAGAAATGGGTGACCACGCATATACACTTTGCAAACCGAGATTAGACACTGTTATTGACGGAACAGATAATAGTGGTATTTCTAAAGCCATCGATTGGCAAGGTGGCGGTGGTTATCGTTTTTATGAACTTGCGCCTACCCTTATCAACGAAGACCCTTTCGGAGAATATGTAATCAATAACGAATACGATGCAGATATGCTTGCGTCTGCTGTGGCTCTGCATGAAGGTTTTACCTATCAGCCAAGCGATAACCTATTCTGGAAACAGTCTGTCGGTAACGAAAACAGCTACTTGTTTGTTACTACCCGCCATTTGAACAGCGCCTATATGGATTCAATTAAGGACACAATGGAAGACGGCGAATATCTGGTAATTGCCTGCCGTTCCTTTGATGGTGGTTTGGAAAAGGCATATCCCAATATTACGATTAAGAAAATACCGCAGATGCTTCTCAGCCACTGTGAATTTGGAAAGGCTGACTACAACTTGAATATCGTGCGTCCGCCGGTATATGACGATGAGGAGGATTGCGATGAATAATTATTTTCCTCAATATACTACAGATTATATCAGCGGTGTCATGTCTCTGCGTAAGCCACAGAAAGCATCGCTGAAAATCCTTGAAGAGATTGTTACATCCGTCAATCTCCGCAAAGGTATGAATTTGAAGGCTGCTCTCGGCAGTGTTCACGCAATGTACCCGATCTGCTCTGATTTTGAGCGTGAATTTATGTCCCTTACCTTTGCACTAGCAACAGGTGTCGGCAAAACTCGTTTGATGGGTGCCTTTATTGCCTACCTTTATACTCAGCATAATATCCGCAACTTTTTTGTCGTTGCGCCGAACACAACTATTTACGATAAGCTGAAGAAAGACCTCAGTGATTTTAACAGTGCCAAGTATGTGTTTAAGGGTCTTGGCTGTTTCAGTACCCCTCCGCAGATAATCACAGATGATGATTATAAAGAAAAAACGCTGTCCTTGTTTGAATCGGATATCCATATTTTCGTGTATAACATCGATAAGTTCAACAAAGAAGGCGCTGACATGAAGAAGGTCAACGAGTTAATCGGAGACTCCTTCTATCAGTATCTTTCCAATCTGCCGGACTTGGTGCTTATTATGGATGAGTCCCACCATTATCGTGCTGAAAAAGGCGCACAGGCATTGAATGAACTGAATCCGTTGCTTGGACTGGAACTGACTGCTACTCCTCTTGTTACCAAGGGGGCAAAGCAGGTGCCGTTCAAGAATGTTGTATATGAATACCCACTGTCAAAGGCTATCGAGGATGGCTATACCCGTACTCCGTTTGCTGTTACTCGTTCCGATATCGATTTTTATAACTTTGGCGATGAACAGATTGATAAAATGATGCTCTTGGACGGTATTACTTGTCACGAAAGCACAAAGCGTAAGTTGGAGGTCTATGCTGCCAATCACGGCAAGCCTGTGGTCAAGCCGTTTATGTTGGTGGTGTGCAAGGACACCGACCACGCAGCATGGGTAGAAACCTTTGTGAAATCCGATGAATTCCACGGCGGCGCATATCGCAATAAGACCATTATCGTTCATTCCAAGCAGAAAGGCTCTGAAACCGAAGCGAACACACGCTTGTTGCTTGATGTGGAAAGTGCCGATAATCCGGTAGAAATCGTTATTCACGTCAATATGCTCAAAGAAGGCTGGGATGTAAATAACCTCTATACTATCGTTCCTCTGCGTACTGCTGCATCCAAAATTCTGCGTGAACAGATGGTAGGCCGTGGTCTGCGTCTGCCGTATGGAGAGCGTACCGGGGATAAAGATGTAGACGCTGTTATGCTGACTGCACACGATAAATTTAACGATATTCTGCAAGAGGCACAGAAAGGCGATTCTATCTTCAAAGCCGGAAATGTTATTAAAGTGGAAGAAATCGAACCGGAGCAGGTAACATATACACAGCTTGAAATCGAAACGGACGATGACCAAAATCTCCATGATGCATATACCCACACCAATGTAGAGCGTACCGATGCCACTGATACGCTTATCAAAACGGCAACGGAGCTTATTACCACAGAGGTAACACAGCATATTCAGAAAAGTCCCGGTCATACCGTTACCGCTGAACAGGCTCAGCAGATTGTGGAAACTGTTAAGCAGAAGGTTACCGAGGATAAGGACTTGGCTGATGTATTTCATAACAATGAAAATCCGTTTACTGAATGGATGAAGTATAAAACGGAAGAAGTGCATCGTGCCGCTGAAAGCAAATTTATCCCTATCCCTCGTATCAAGGTAACCGACAATGGCGTTGAAGAATATGTATTCGTGGACTTCGATTTAGACCTCTCCGGGTTTAATCATGTGCCTATCCAGAATGAATTGCTCGTGCAAAATCTTGAGGATATGTATGACAGGCAGCGCATCAAGGGCGAGGCTATCGATTTTGAAGGCTACAATCCTAAAAAGGTTATCTTGGAGCAGTTGCGCAAAAAGGCTGAAATTGACTACGAAAAATGCTCTGCACTGCTGTTCAAGCTGATAACACAGGTGTGTGACCATTATGAAAATCAGTATGGTCAAAATGGTATGCAGAACATCGTAATGATGTATAAGCGTGATATCGGCAATAAGATATATTCACAGATGCTACAGCATTTCTACTGTGAAAATGGCTTTTTGCAGGAGGAAGTGGTCGGAACTCGTAACTATAATTTGCAACAATCGTATACTTTCTCCGAGCGTGTAAACCTGTATGCTGCTTATGCGGAGAAAATTCAATCGGTGCTGTTTGATGGCATTAAGCGTGGTGTGTTCAGTACCGCTAAGTTTGATAGTATGCCGGAACTGGTGCTTGCACGAGTGTTGGAGAATGATGGTGATGTACAGAATTGGCTGCGTCCTGCACCAAGGGAGTTCAATATCACATACAATCGTGGTAGCCATTATGAGCCTGACTTCGTTGTAGAAACTGATGGCGTGATTTATCTCGTAGAGGTTAAGGGCGAGGATAAACTGAAAGACCCGGATGTTATCGCAAAGAAAAAGCGTGGTATCCAGTATTGCGAAGTTGCCTCTCGTTGGGGAAAGGCTAATGGATATAAGGAATGGCAGTATCTCTTTATTCCATCACAGAAAATTATGCCAAACTCATCGTTCCTACAATTAGCAAAACAATTCCACGAACTATAAAAGAATACACTGTCATAGAACCACACTGGGAAACCAATCTCAGTGTGGTTTTTATTTTTGTCCGTATGCTTACGGCTTTTGCCGTTTGTCATAAATATCCCATCGAAACGGAGGTGATACCGATGCACACAAATTTTTATGGAAGGAGGGTCAGCTATGCAGACTATCGAAGCAGTGCGTAAGCCACCGGGCTGGCAATGTAACTGATGGCAAAAAAACTGGATGCCGAACGCATTGAACAGGCTCGCCATCAGAAAGCAAAATCCAGTAACAAAGAGGCTGAAATTACGCTCATTCGTGAAACCATCGACAAAAATCGCCGTGGCGAACGCAAGGTAACGGTCATCAAGCCGGAGCGCAAGGAGTACGCTTGCCAAGAAACAGCAGACAAAATACGAACTGCCGCATACTGCCGTGTCAGTACACAGGAAGATGCACAGGCAGGTAGTTTTGAAATGCAGGTGCAGCACTTTAAGAAACTCATCGAGGATAATCCACAGTATGAGATGGTAAAAATCTATACGGACGAAGGAATATCTGGCACTTCCAAGGAAAAACGTAAAGGCTTTACGGAGATGATTGAGGATGCAAAGGCTGGCAAAATCGACCTGATCCTTGTAAAGAGCATCAGCCGTTTTGGACGCAACATCGTTGATATCCTTACCACGCTACAGGAATTAAATAGTCTTTCCAATCCTGTGGCTGTCATATTTGAACAGGAAGGTATCAACACAAGCAACGGAGGTAATAAGCTGATGATTTCCATTCTGTCGGCACTTGCCGAACTGGAAAGTCAGCAGAAAAGCCTCGCAATCAAAGAAGGCATCCGCTATAGGATGCAAGAGGGTCTGTACAAGTTTTCCGTACATAATACCCTCGGCTACTATCGTGATTATACAGGACGGGTAAAAATCGAGCCTGCCGAGGCTGAAATCGTGCGTTATATTTACGATAGTTTTTTGGAGGGTGCGTCTTGTCAAGACATTGCAGAAGCATTGACGAAACAAGGCATACGCTCTCCAAAAGGTATGAGCAGTTGGCCGCATCGTACTATCCGCAATATTCTCAAAAATGAGAAATACTGTGGCGATGTGCTTTACCAAAAAACTTATACCAAGGACTATTTGAGTCACAAATCTGTGGCTAATCGTGATGTCCTTACACAGTGGCATTGGGAAAATGACCATCCGGCAATTATTCCTCGTGATAAGTGGGCGCAGGTGCAGACCTTATTATCACAGGTGCGCTCCGGCAAGCAGAAAAAGACTGTTGCCAATATGAAGAAAAAGTTTGTACTGGCAAGAGTGAAAAATGGTGCTTTGCGTGGATTTTTCCTGTTAGACAGCAACTGGACTAAGGAAGAGCGAAATGAAGTAATCAAAATAATCAATGGAATCACCGGCCTTGAAGAGCCGGATGTAGAAAGGAACGAATAATTATGGCTATCAATTTTTCTAACATCAACCTTGAGGTTATCGACACTACCACTAACGCTGCCCCGGACATTTACATCAACCAGAACGGCATTACCTTCTCCAAGCGTGTCCTTGAGGACTTGGGCTATCCGCAGAATGTGCAGTATTGCATGGATGCAGCACAGCGTGTGTTTGCTATCCGTCCTTGCAAGAGCAACGAGGCAAAGGCTACCGCTTTCTCCAAGGCGAAGGGAGAACAGACCACGACGCTCAGTTGCGGTAACAAGAATATCCACGACACCGTTGCCCAGCTCATTAAGGATTACGATAACAAAAAACGCTACAAGGTCACTGGTTTCTACAATGCCGAGCAGCGTGTTATGTATTTTGATATGAGCGAGGCTGTTGAGTCTGCTTTCCGTGCAACACAGAAATAATGGCAATCTGCCGATGACGGAAAGAAGGTGGTAAAACGAAAACACCCACACAGGAGCATTTTCTACTCTTGCGTGGGTGTTCTTCTTGCCGCACTCTTTGAAGGTGTCACTCAAAAATTCTCGTTTTTACGAAAATCCCTTTGTTGCACCGCCAAATGGAGCCTGCTTTACAGCACCTGTCTGCATGGAGGATATCGAGGCGAAGAATTTGCGGTGCCGGTGATACGGGAGGTGCTGTCGAATTATGATATTGACGGTGTTTTTTTGAACGCACCGCATTATGAATTTTGCCAGTGTCAAATCTGTCAGGACAAATATCAGGAAGAATATGGATGCCCTTTGCCGCATGATTTTTCTCTATTGGAATCAGGTTGGCCGTCGAAATCAATACGTATATGTACGGAAAAAATTTATCGGGCTATAAAAGAAAAGAATAAAAATATTCCTCTAGTGCTTTATTATAATCCTACAGGAAAGGAAGATATAAAAGAACAGCTTGCTTTTTCCGATTTGCTCTGCACCGAATCTCAAAACATTCTTTCAGCGGGGCAAAAAAATCTGCCGGATTCATGGAAACCTGCCATGACCATGAAAGTAGGACTTTCTATAAAAGAAAATTCTCAAGAAGCAAATCCGCCATTTGGGATTATCCATTCCTGTCCGGGTATGGATTGGCGGCATACGGGCCTACCGAAAGCGGAATATCTTTTTTGGATGGCGCAAATTCCCGCCAATGGGGGGAATATTTGGCACTCTATTACCGGTTTTGGAGAAACAATTACCGATAAAAGTATTTTATCCTGTGTGCAGAAAATAAATCAGATGGCAAAAATTTGTGAATCAGAAATGGAACGGGTTGATTCAGCGGCAGATGTATTGCTGTTGTGGAATGGAAAAGAAAGCAGTAGAGGTTGGTTTGAAGGCCTTACAGCAACCCAAAGGCAATTTGATGTCGCAAAAATTCAGCAAATCACTGAGGAAAAGCTGCGAAAGTATTCTTGTGTTGTTATTCCCGAGAATTTTTCAATTGAACAGGTGAAAGACAAACTCATTCACTATGTAAAAGAGGGCGGGCGCTTAATTCAAGAAGGCACCAAAAAAGAAGAATTGAATCCTCTTTTTCCTCTTTTAGGAGTTCGAGATGTATGGCAGACAAGTGAGAAGATGGTTTCTTCTTATTTGAGGATAAGTCAAAAAGAAAATGAGATTTTTGCAGATTTATCGAAAGAACTACTACTCCCGCATCGCGGACAAGTGGCTTATGTCATGCCAAAGGCCGATTCAGAGGTGCCGGCAACTCTTGTGCCCCCCTTTGCGCCGTTGGATGCAGTGGGCGCACCGCCGGAAAGAGCATCTATTCTATCCCCTAAGACAGATATCCCGTTAATGCTCTTATCAAAATATCAACAAGGAGAGGTTCTGTTTTTGCCTTTTCAGTTGTCTTGGCTCATACGGGAATATGGCTTGGCGGCGAATCTCACATTGATGAGCAATTGGCAGCAAAA